>NZ_JAYSBG010000094.1:0-10931 GCF_041915505.1 Rhodoblastus sp.
GGCAATGGCGCGATTTCAGCCTTGATCGACCGTTCCGGCGCGATCGTCTGGCTGTGCTGGCCGCGCGTCGACGCGGATCCGGTGTTTTGCGCGCTGGTGGATGGAGCGAAGCCGAGGGACGGCTATTTCTCGATCCGTTTCGACGACGACGACGCGAGCTATCAGCAGACTTACATCCGCAACACCGCCATCGTCGAGACCATCGTCACATCGGCCGACGGATCGGCGGCCTTTTCGATTACCGATTTCGCCCCGCGATTTTCGCAATATGGGCGCCATCACAATCCGCCGATGATCATCAGGCAGATTGCGCCCTTGCGCGGCCTTTGCCGCATTCGCGTCCATCTGCGCCCGCGCATGGCCAATGGCGCCTTGCGGCCGCTGCGCCTCGTCGGCAGCAATCACATCCGCTACACGACCGAGGCGGGCGCGATCCGCCTGACCAGCGAAACCCCCGTCGCCTATATCGCCACCGACGGCGCCTTCATCCTGTCCCAACCGACGACTCTCGTGCTGCACGCCGATGAGCCGCTGCCAGGCGCGATCCGTCCGATGGCGCGCGAGTTTCACGATCTCACCCGCGACGCCTGGCTGGAATGGGTGCGCAATCTCAGCGTCCCGTTCGAATGGCAGAACGAGGTGATCCGATCCGCGATCACCTTGCAGCTTTGCAGTTTCGAGCAGACCGGCGCCATTGTCGCCGCTCTGACGACCTCCGTGCCCGAGGCCCCGCAGACGGAGCGCAATTGGGACTATCGCTATTGCTGGATCCGCGACGCCTTTTTCACCGTCCAGGCGCTCAACCGCGTCGGCGCGACCGCGACCATGGAGCATTTCATTGATTACGTCACCAATATCATCGCCATGGAGCGCGGCCCCGACCTGAAGCCTGTCTATTCGGTCCTGCCGGAAATGTCGCTGGAGGAGCGCGACGCGCAGGAATTACTCGGCTATCGCGGCCACAAGCCGGTGCGGATCGGCAATGCCGCCGTCCGTCAGGTTCAGCACGACGTTTACGGCAGCGTGATCCTCTCGGCCGCGCAAATGTTTTTCGACGAACGGCTTCCCCGGATGGGCGACGAAGCCTTGTTCGCGCTGCTGGAGCCGCTCGGCATGCGGGCGCTCGCGGTGGCGCTGACGCCGGACGCGGGCATTTGGGAATATCGCGACAAGCCCTCGATCCATACCTATTCCGCGGCGATGTGCTGGGTCGCCTGCGATCGGCTGGCGCGGATCGCCGAGCGGCTGGGGCTCGCCGATCGGGCCGCGCAATGGCGCAAATCCGCGGGCGATTTGCGCGAGACCATTCTGCGGCGGGCGTGGAGTCCCGAGGCCAAGTGCTTCGCCGGCCACCTCGATTCCCGCCATATCGACGCCAGCACGCTGCTGCTCAGCGATCTGGGGCTGGTGTCGCCGGACGATCCGCGCTTCGTGGCCACCGTCGAGACCATCGGCGAGGTGCTGGGACGCAAAGGCTATCTATTCCGCTATGCGGCGCCGGACGATTTTGGCGCGCCCACCACCGCCTTCACGATTTGCAGTTTCTGGTATGTCGAGGCGCTGGCCGCGATCGGCCGCCTCGACGAGGCGCGCAGCCGGTTCGAAATGATCCTGGCGCGTCGCAATCACGTCGGCTTGTTGTCCGAGGACATCGATCCGGCGACCGGCGAATTATGGGGCAATTTCCCGCAGACTTATTCGGCGGTCGGCATCATCCTTTGCGCGACGCGGCTGTCGAAAAGCTGGGAGGACGCGCGATGATCCGGCGCGGCCGTGGCGTGGTCTCGTTGTTCCTTACGGCGTGTTGACGAGGACGCCGAACAGGCCGCGCAGGCCGTCGAGAAGGCTGGCGTTCTGGCGCGTTTCGCCGAGGGCCGTCAGAAAACTCTCGGCCCATCGCGAGATATCCGCCGACATCAGTTGCGCGCGCATGGGCGCGTGGCGCTCGCATCGCTCGGCCTGCGGCATTTCCAGCGCCTGTTTCAGCTTCGCGGCCACGCCTTCAATTTCGTGCGGATTGACGATCAAGGCGTCTTTCAGTTCGACGGCGGCGCCGGTGAATTCGGACAGCACCAGCACACCCGGATCGTCGGGGTCCTGCGCCGCCAGAAATTCCTTGGCGACGAGATTCATGCCGTCGCGCAGCGGCGTGACCATGGCGACATTGGCGCGGCGATAAAGGCCGGCGAGATCGGCGCGCGGATAGGAGCGGTTGGTATAGCGGATCGGTGTCCAGTGCGGTTCGCCGAAGCGGCCGTTGACCCTGCCGATCAGTTCCGCCACCGTGCTTTCGATTTCCGCATATTCCTTGATTTCGGACCGGCTGCGCGGTGCGATCTGCAACAGCGTGACATTGCCGCGCCATTCGGGGCAGGTCTCCAAAAAATGGCCGAAGGCCTGAATGCGATGCGGAATGCCCTTCGAATAATCGAGCCGGTCCACCGATAGGATCAAGCGCTGGCGTCCGAGGCTCTCGTCGACCATGCGGGCGAAGGGCGAATGGGCGACCCGCCGCGCCAGCCGGCCAAAGACGCGGCTCTCGATGCTCACCGGGAAGGCGCCGATCCGCACGCGTCGATCGTCGATTTCGAAACTCCCGTTGCGCTCGCGACGCGCCCCGCGAGTCATCAGATAATCCGCGAAATTGTCGCGGTCCCGATCGGTCTGGAAGCCGACGAGATCGTAATGGGTCAGGGCGCCGAGAATCTCTTCGTGATGCGGCAGGGTTTGCAGAATATCGGGTGGCGCGCAAGGGATGTGCAGGAAGAAGCCGATCGGATTGAGGTGGCCGCGCGCGCGCAATTCACGCGCCAAAGGCATCAGGTGATAATCGTGGACCCAGATGACGTCGCCCTCGGACAGGAAGGGACTCAATCTGTCGGCGAACAGCTGGTTCACGCGCAGATAGCCGGAAGCGTCGGCGCGCGAATAATCTTGCAGATCCACGCGATAATGCAGGATCGGCCAAAGCACGCGATTGGCGAAGCCGCTGTAATATTCCTGATAATCGGCGGCGGTGAGATCGACCAGCGCGAAGGCCATGTGGTTGCGCTGGAAAAAGCGCAAATGGTCCGGCTCCGCGACCTCCGGTTCGCCCGAGCGCACCTGGCCGCTCCAGCCGAACCATAATCCGCTGCGGTTTTTCAGCGCGGCCTTGACGGCGACGGCGAGGCCGCCCGCCTGCGCCTCGCGGGCGGATTGCGGCGCGGCGACGCGATTGGAAACGATTACCAGGCGCGCGACCATGGACGCCTCCCGTCTCGAAATCTGTGGCGCCGGCCGTGATTATTATGGTTCCGGGAAGAGGCTGCGCGCGGTTCTGCGGCGGAATGGCCGTCTCTGCAAAGGCGTGTCGGGAGACGCGTCAAGCGAAGTCCCGGCCACCCTCAAGGGGAATGGCGCACCCGATCCGTCTCGCCAAGCCGACGCCATTCTAGGCTCTTTGCATCGCTTTGACCACAGGCGCTTTTTTGTCCATCTCGCGGCCTGCTTGACACGGCCGCATCGCCGACAAATGCTGAGCAAATGGCGCAGCGGGACAGGAGGCGGCGATGCGTTCGATAGCTTGCGCCTTCGGCGTCCTTGTCGCGATCTTGCCCTTGCCGGCCTCGGCGCAAGCGCCTTCCGTCGCGCCCCCGGTTTTGGACGCGACTCTGTTCGAGACCAATTGCGCTGTTTGCCACGACAATCCGGCGACGCGCGCGCCGGCGCGCGCGTCGCTCAAGGACATGGCGCCGGATTTCATCGTCGAGACCCTGACCACCGGGCTGATGAGCGCGCAGGGTTCGGCGCTGACGCCGGCGCAGCGCGTCGCGCTTGCCGAAGGTCTCACCGGCCGCAAGATCGGGGACGAACAGCCGATGGCGGGTCGCTGCGATCCCGCCGTGGTCCCGCCGCTCGCGCTCGATGGGCCGTCATGGAACGGCTGGGGCGCGGGCGTCGAAAACTGGCGGCTCCAGCGCGAGCCGGGCGTGAGCGCGGCGGACCTGCCGAAACTATCCCTCAAATGGGCCTTCGGCGTTCCCGGCGCTGTGACCATGTTCGGACAGCCGACCGTCGCCGGGGGCCGTATTTTCTTCGGGGCGCAGAACGGTCATGTCTATGCGCTCGACATGACGTCGGGCTGTTCGATCTGGGATTATCGCGCCAGCGCCGGCGTGCGCGCGGCAGTCACCGTGGCGAAGGCAGGCGGGCGTCCGGCGGCCTTTTTCGGCGACCGCCGCGGCCATGTCTATGCCGTCGACGCCGCTTCGGGCCAGACCATCTGGAAGGTGCTGGCCGACGACGAGCCCGCCACGCAGATCACCGGCGCGCCGGTCCTGTTCGAAAACCGGCTCTATGTCCCGATCTCGGTCGGCGACGACAGCAAGGCCATCGATCCGAACTATCAATGCTGCAAGGGGCGCGGCGCGGTGGTCGCGCTCGACGCCGAAACCGGCGTCGTGGTCTGGACCACTTATATGACCGCCGAAACGGCGCCGCAGGGCCGCAATGCGATCGGAACCCAGCTTTATGGCCCGTCCGGCGCCTCGGTCTGGTCCGCGCCGACCATCGACGCCCGGACGCGGCGGCTCTATGTCGGCACCGGCGACAATCATTCGGCGCCGGCGACCGACACCAGCGACGCCGTGCGCGCGCTGGCGCTGGACGACGGCAAGGTCGTATGGTCGCGACAGCTTCTCAGGGGCGACGCCGGTAATGCGGCTTGTCTCGCGGCCGACAAGACGAATTGTCCCGAACCGCACGGCCCCGATTATGACATCGGCGGTTCTCCCAATCTGATCGCGCTCGCCGACGGCCGGCGGATCTTGACCGTCGGCCAGAAATCCGGCCTCGTCTGGGGCCTCGATCCCGACCGCGACGGCGCGGTCGTCTGGAGCCGGCGGGTGGGGGAGGGCGGCCTGCTCGGCGGCGTGCAATGGGGCGCCGCCACCGACGGAACGCTGGTCTATGTCGCGGTGTCGGACGTGAAGATCCGGCATCTCGTGCTCGGACAGCCGATCATGCTCGATCCCGACGCCGGCGGCGGCCTCCACGCGCTTTCGGCCGCGACGGGCGACGAGGTCTGGAGCGCGCCGCCGACGAAAGCCTGCGCCGGCCGGCCGAATTGCAGCCCGGCCCAATCCGCCGCCGTGACCGCGACGCCCGACTATGTGCTGTCGGGCGCGATCGACGGCCATTTGCGCGCCTATGCGCGCGCGGACGGTCGAATTTTGTGGGACGTCGATCTGGCGCGACCGTTCGAAACGGTCAATCGGGTCCGCGCCGAAGGCGGATCGCTCGATTCCGCCGGGGCGACCGTCGCCGGCGGGATGATTTTCGTCAATGCGGGCTACGGGCTTTACGGCGGCAAGCCCGGCAATGTTCTGGCGGCCTTCGGCCTCTCGCGTTAGCCGAAACGGATGAGCCCGATCCCTGCTGCGGGCTTGGCGTCACTCAAGGGATGAACCCGCCGGCGAACCGGATGGAACGCCCATCCCTTTTTCGCGGTTTTTTCAATCCCATTGCTCGCATTGATCCGGTTCGGGCGCGGCGGCCGCGCCCGAACCGAACCTTGGCTCAACTCAGCCGCGGCTGGCGTCGAGCAGCGCGCTTTCCTTGAACAGCAGGCCGGCCAGTCCCGCGCCGATCAGCGGCGCCACGATGAACAGCCAGAGCTGCGCGACGCGTTCGGGGCTCGACGCGATTCCGACCAGCGCCGGGCCGATCGAGCGCGCCGGATTGACCGAGGTCCCGGTAATATTGATGCCGACCAGATGGATCACGACCAGCGTCAGGCCGATCGCCAGCCCGGCGAAGCCGCTCGGCGCGAAGGGATGGGTCACGCCAAGGATCGTCACCAGGAACAGGAAGGTCGCCACCACTTCGAAGACGAAGGCCGAGACGACGCCATATTCGCCGAGATAGCCCGCGCCCCAGCCGTTCTGGCCGAGGCCGCCGTTCCAGCCCTGCGCCTTGCCGGACAGGATGATGTAGAGCACGACGGCGCCGGCGATGGCGCCGATGACCTGCGCGATCCAATATTGGATCATCTCGCCGGCGCTCATGCGCCCGGCGACGAAAACGCCGAAGCTGACCGCCGGATTGACGTGGCAGCCCGAGATCGGCCCGATGCCATAGGCCATGGCGACAATGGCAAAGCCGAACGCGCTCGCAATGCCGAGCAGATTGACGGCGGTGGGGCCGGTTCCCATGCCGCCGACGACCGCCGCGCCGCAACCGAAAAATACCAAAGCGAAAGTCCCGACCAGTTCCGCTGCAAGTTTCTTCATGCCAGATCCTCCTCGTTCACTCGCTTCGGCCGCGCCGTCCTTCATCCGGCGGGGCTCATCTCACCGGCGCGTTCGCGGCGCCCGGACGTTGGCCGCCTTTTCGCGGCGGCCGCTCAACGATCGCTCGCCAGTTTCGCGCGTAGCGCGGCGGGGGCGAAGATTCCGATCTGGCCATAGCCGATCCTGACCTGACCTTCGGCCTCCAGCCGGCGCAGGAAGACGCCGGTCGTCGTGCGCGACAGGTTGCACATATTGGCGAGATCGGTCTGGTTGACGTCAACCCAGACCGGCTGCATGTCTTTCGCGATGTCTTTGGCGCCGTTGCGATAGCCGCCGGAGCGCAGCAGCACGGCGAGGAAGCGCCGGAATTCGTCGCGGATCATGAGATCCTCCATCGCGCCCAAAGCGATCTGCGTGTCGATCAGGGCCAGCCCCGCCAGATAGCGCCAGCCGATGGGGTCGCGCGTCAGAATTTCATTGATCGCGTGGAGGGGCAGGAACAGAACCTGGCAATTGCGGCCCGCGGTGAGGCCGATGATCCGGTTGCAGCCGGCGATGGTCGGCCCGTAGCCGGACCATGACCCCGGCGTCATGATATGGCCGATGAAAGGACCGTCGTCGCCCGGCGCCATCGAGACTTTCACCGAGCCGGCGACCAGCCCGTACATGCCCCCGGGCGGGTCGTTGACGGAATAGATCGACTCGCCGAGCTGGAAGGATTGCAGCGCGACGCGGGCGAGTATGGCGCGGCGAAAGGCCTCCGACGTCAT
The DNA here is from genome assembly GCF_041915505.1 of Rhodoblastus sp. Lineage (GTDB taxonomy): Bacteria > Pseudomonadota > Alphaproteobacteria > Rhizobiales > Beijerinckiaceae > Rhodoblastus. The sequence goes on from NZ_JAYSBG010000094.1 coordinate 7,043, forward strand.
GTTCAGCCAGCCGCGCGTCGTCGCAATATCTTTGGCCTCATCCAAAGTGACCATGGCCCCTCGCCATTTCGGAAACCGGGGTAGCTAAACAGGAAATCGGGACAGGATTGCACGCCAGCGGACAATTTGTGAGGAAAAACACCGATATTGCAAGGCAAGCCGCGCTTGAGCGGCAAGGCGCGCTTGATTAGGCTGACGCCGCCATCGGGAGCGAGGCTCAAGAAAAGTTCTGAAGGGCGGACGATGACGACGCGAGACGGGTCGCGACAAGCGCTTTTTCCGCCGCAGCAGGCGCGTCGCGCCTATGCGTGGACCCTGTTCGGCCTCTCCTTCGGCCTGATGATGTCCGACCATATGTCGCGGCAGGTTCTCAGCGGCGTCTTTCCCCTGTTGCGGCAGGAATGGGGTTTGGGCGACGCCCAACTCGGCGCGCTGTCGGGCGTCGTCGCTTTGATGGTCGGCGTGCTGGTCGTGCCTTTTTCCATCGCGGCCGATCTGTTCGGCCGCGTCAGGAGCGTGGCCGCCATGGCTTTGCTGTGGAGCTTCGCGACAGCCGCCTGCGGCCTGGCGGCGAACTTCGACCAGATGCTGCTGGCGCGCATCGGCGTCGGCGTCGGCGAAGCGGCCTATGGCAGCGTCGGCGCCGCCGTTCTGCTTACACTGTTCCCGAAAGAGATGCGCGCGACTGTCGTCGGCGCCTTTCTGGCCGGCGCCGTCTTCGGTTCGGTGATCGGCATCGCGCTCGGCGCCAAGGTTGCGGCGCTATGGGGTTGGCGGTCGGCCTTCCTGCTGATGGCGGCGATCGGCGTCGTGCTGGCGCTGCTTTATCTCGCGGCGGCGCGTGACGATCGCGTCGGCGCCGCCGAGCGCCGGGACAATTCATCGCTTGCCTTCTCGGCGGCCAGGCTCAAAAGCCTTGGCGCCCAGTTGTTCGGCGTCCCCTCGGTGTGTTTCGCCTTTATCGCCAGCGGCTTGCAGCTCTTCGTCGCCGCCGCCTATGTCACCTGGCTGCCGAGCTATCTCAACCGCGCCTACGCCATGCCGCTGGCCGAGGCGGGCGCCGCCGCCGCGATCTTCATCCTGCTGTCCGGCGCGGGCATGATTCTGTGCGGCGTCGCCGCCGACCGCGCAAGCCGGACAGACCGCGCCCGAAAGGTCTCCTGTGCGGTCCTCTATTGCCTGATCGTTTTCGTCGCCCTCGGCGGCGCCCTGTCTTGCGCGCCGGGTTACGGCCAATTGGCGCTGCTCGCCCTCGGCATGGTCTTTGTCGCCGGCGCCGGCGGGGTCGGCGGCGCCGTTGTCGCGAATGGCGTGGATCCCGCCATTCATGCGACGGCGCTGGCGACCTTGACGCTCGCCAATAATATTTTCGGCCTCGCGCCGGGCCCCTTTGTCACCGGCCTGCTCGCGGATCGCTATGGCCTCGCTTTCGCCATGCAGGTCGCCCCCATCGCGAGCCTTGTCGCCGCCGGCCTGTTCTGGTTGTGCCGTGGGCATTATGCCCGGGACAGCGCGCCCCGTTAGCGCGTCGGCGAAGTCTTTTTGCGGAGAAAAGCTGTCCAGGGGAGGTTGAAATGATCAAGAAGTTTCACGGTCCCGACCGGCGCCTCGTCCTCGGCGGCCTCGTCGTGCTGCCGCTGCTCTCGGTCACCTGGCCGACCGGCGGCGCGCAGGCGCAGCCGGCCGCCGCCGACCCGTTGCCGTCCTGGAACGACTGCCCCGCCAAGGCCGCTATCATCGATCTCGTGAAGACGACGACGGACCCGGCCAGTCCGAAATTCATCCCGGTCGAGGGGCGTATCGCGACCTTCGATCAGGACGGCACGACCTGGGTCGAGCATCCGATCTATACGCAGGTGGTCTATTGCTTGGATCGCGTTGCCGACGTCGTGAAGGCCAAGCCGGAACTCAAGGGCGTAGAGCCGTTCAAGACGGTTCTGTCCGGCGACCGCGCGGCGATCGCGAAACTGACCCTCAAGGATCTCGAAAAGATCGCGGTGGCCACGCTCACCGGCATGGATGTCGAGACCTTCCAGGCCCAGGTCGCGACATGGATTGAAAACGCCAAAGACGCGCGCTGGGGCCGGCCCTATACCGAGCTGGTCTATCAGCCGATGCTCGAAGCGATGTTTTATTTGCGCGACAATGGCTACAAGACCTATTTCGTCACCGGCGGCGGCCAGGATTTCGTCCGCGTCTATGCGCAGCGGGTCTATGGAATTCCCCGCGAACAGGTGGTCGGCTCGGCGCTCGGCGTGAAATTCGGCCATGACGCCCAAGGCAAGGCGGTGCTGATCAAGGAGCCCCGGCTGGTGCTCAATGACGACAAGGCCGGCAAGCCCGAAGGCATTCATCTCGAAATCGGCGCCCGTCCGGTGATCGCCTTCGGCAATTCGGTCGGCGACCGCGAAATGCTGGATTACACCACCTCCGGCGCCGGCGCCCGTCTCGGCCTGCTCGTCCTGCACGACGATCCGGCCCGCGAATATGCCTATGGCCCGGCGCGCGGCCTTCCCGACACGAAGATCGGGACCTTCACGCCGGCGCTCGATGAGGAAGCCGCCAAGAGAGGCTGGAAGGTCATCAGTATGAAGCAGGATTGGAAACGGATCTTCCCGTTCGATCCCTGAGACCGCCGGTCTTTCGCGCCGGCGGTCGATCCTCCCGTAATTTCCGTCATTTACGAGCGATTCATTTTGCGGGGTTAGTTTAAGTCCGGCGTCGGCTGGGCCAGCGCGATGTCGCCTCTTTTTCCGCTGTTCGGGTCATGGATAAACCCCAGGAACTTTCCCTTGGAATGACGTTCGAACCGTTCGACGCGCTGCGCGAGCGCGCCGACGACCTCCCGACCAACCAGCCGGCCGCGCGCGTCGCCACGTCGGAAGGCGCGCAGGAAAAAGCCAGGACCAGGCCCGCCTCGGATATCCGTATCCCCGCGCTCGACGGCCTGCGCGGGCTGATGACCATTTTCGTCGTCGTCTCGCATTATTTCGGCGAGGTCCCCACTGGCCTCAGCGGCTTTTGCGTCGGCTGGCTCGCCGTCCTGGTGTTTTTCGTGCTCAGCGGCTATCTCGTCGGCCGGCTGATCGTGGAAAAAATGCATTCCGGCAATTTTCTGCGCGTCTTCTACCTGCGCCGCGTCTGCCGGACCTTCCCGACCTATTTCCTGGCCGTCATCCTGATCATGATGCTGGAGCGTCATTTCGCGCCGGCGGGCTGGATGGATACCGACAAACGCTTGCCAAGCTGGTCCTATCTGGTCTTCGCGCAGAATGTCTTCCTCGTTCTCAAACAGAGCTTTGGCATGCATTGGCTGTCGCCGACCTGGACGCTGGCGCTGGAGGAGCATTTCTATCTGGTCGCGCCCTTCCTGCTCCTGCTGACGCCGCGCCGGCATTGGCTGAAACTGCTGGTCGGCCTCGCGCTCGTCTCCTTGGGCGTTCGGGCCTATTGCGTCCTGCAGGGCAGTCTCGTGATGGCCCCCATCGCCTTGCTGCCGGCGGCCGGCGACGTGCTGTTCGCGGGCATGATCCTCGCGGTTCTGGTCACGTCCAACGCGATCCCCTGGGATAAATATTCCCTGCATTTCCGGGTGGCGCCGATTGTCTGCCTGCTGCTGACGGCGCTGACGCAAAGGCTGGACGGCTCCGTCGTCGGCCCCTGGTTCGAAATTCTCGGACCGTTCCTGATCGGCATCGGCGCGGCCTCCTTGATCCTGATGCTGGTCAAGGGCGCGCCCGAGGCGGCGCGGTTCGATTACCGGATCCTGAAATTCTTCGGCAACATCTCCTATAGCGTCTATTTGACGCATCTGACCGTACTTGGCCTCATGCACGGTCTGCTGCTCGGCCGCGCGCCCGATATCGCCAGCCCCGTCCAGATCCTCGTG
>NZ_JAYSBG010000095.1:0-10878 GCF_041915505.1 Rhodoblastus sp.
CGGCGACTGGGGCCAGGCGCTCGGACAGGTTCCCGTGCTGGGCGACGTCGCGCCCTGGCGGCTCGCCGTCGTGCTCGACGTCAACGACAATGCCGCGCGCGTCGGCCTGCAGCCGCCGCGAGAGAAATCCGGCGATATTTCGCGAGTGCGCGAAACCGGGACCATCACCGCCGACGGCGCGCGCTGGACGCGCAAGCGTCTCAAACAGGCGCTCTCGCCGGGCGACGTGGTCTATGTCGAGTCGATCGACGGCAAGCCGGGCCAGTTCCGCCTGCGTCAGATTCCGGAAATCTCGGGCGCTCTGGTCGCGATGGACCCCTATACCGGCCGCGTCTTCGCGATGGTCGGCGGCTTCTCCTTCGACCAGTCCTCGTTCAACCGCGCCACCCAGGCCTTGCGCCAGCCCGGTTCGTCCTTCAAGCCCTTCGTCTATTCGGCGGCGCTGGACAATGGCTATACGCCCTCCTCGATCATCCTCGACGAGCCGATCGAGATCGCCCAGCCGGATGGCTCGGTCTGGCGGCCGGAAAACTTTGAATCCGGCAATTACGGCCCGCATACGCTGCGCTATGGCATCGAGCATTCCAAGAATCTGATGACCGTGCGGCTCGCCCGCGACATCGGCATGCCCTTGATCGCCGAATATGCCCGCCGGTTCGGCGTCTATGACGACATGCTGCCCGTCCTGTCCATGGCGCTCGGCGCCGGCGAAACCACGCTGATGCGCATGGTCACGGCCTATTCCATGCTGGCCAATGGCGGCAAGCGCATCAAGCCGACCCTGATCGACCGTATCCAGGATCGTTGGGGCCATACCATCTATCGTCACGACGAGCGCGAATGCCTCGGCTGCGACGCGCCCAAATTCGAGGCCGACAGCGAGCCCAAGCTGGTCGACAAGAGCGAGCAGGTGCTCGACCCGCTGACCGCCTATCAGATCACCTCGATCATGGAGGGCGTGATCCAGCGCGGCACCGGCGTCTCGATCCGCGAGGTCGGCAAGCATCTCGCCGGCAAGACCGGAACGACCAATGACGCCAAGGATTTGTGGTTCGTCGGCTTTTCGCCCGATCTCGCGGTCGGCGTCTATCTCGGCTACGACAAGCCGCGCTCGATGGGCGATTCGGCCCAGGCCGCGCTCTATGCCGCGCCGATCTTCCGCGATTTCATGAAAATGGCCTTGGCTGACAAGCCGGACACCCCTTTCCGCGTGCCGCCGGGCATCAAGCTGATCTCGGTCGACGTGAAATCCGGCATGCGCTCATCCGGCGCCGGCTCGATCATGGAAGCCTTCAAGCCCGGCACCGCCCCGCCGGATTCCTACGGCGGCGGCGCGAGTGCGGCTCATTCGCCCGGCACCGACCAGCAGGTCGGCTCTGGCACGGGCGGTCTTTACTGACCGCTCGAACACGGGAGCCAGCCATAAAAACCGCCTGAGCGGTTTACAGCCGGCGTTCCCGCCATTATCTGTGCCGTTCTCTTTCTTTGAGACAGGAATCGTCATGCGCGCGGAAGCCGTGTCGCTCGTAGAGCAGATCAAGCAGTCAGTCGGGCTGCTGAGGAGGCATCTTTGACGTCGAATCGTCGACCCGCCGCCTCGCCGAACTGAACGCCAAATCCGAAGAACAGAATTTCTGGGACGATCCCGAAAACGCGCAGAAACTGATGCGCGAGCGGACCGATCTCGAAGAACGCCTCGGCTCCGTCGAGCGCCTTGAGCGCGAGCTGGAGGACGCCGTCACGCTCATCGAACTGGGCGAGATGGAGGGCGACGAATCCGCCGAGAACGAGGGCATCGCGCTGCTCAAGGGCGTCAACGCCGAGGCCGAGCGCAAGCAGGTCGAAGCCCTGCTCGCGGGCGAGGCTGATGGCAACGACACCTTCATCGAAGTGCATTCCGGCGCCGGCGGCACGGAAAGCTGCGACTGGGCGCGCATGCTTTTGCGCATGTACACCCGTTGGGCCGAGCGCCACAAATACAAGGTCGAGCTGATCGAAGAGACGCCGGGCGACGAAGCCGGCATCAAATCGGCCACCATTCTGGTCAAGGGCCATAACGCCCATGGCTGGGCCAAGACCGAATCCGGCGTGCACCGGCTGGTGCGCATCTCGCCGTTCGATTCCAACGCCCGGCGCCATACCAGCTTCGCCTCGGCCTGGGTCTATCCGGTGATCGACGACAAGATCGACATCCAGATCAACGAAAGCGATTGCCGCATCGACACCTATCGCTCATCCGGCGCGGGCGGCCAGCACGTCAACACCACCGATTCGGCGATCCGCATCACCCATATTCCGTCGGGCATCGTGGTCGCGTGCCAGATGGAGCGTTCGCAGCACAAGAACCGCGCCACGGCGTGGAACATGCTGCGCGCGAGGCTCTACGAACAGGAGCTGGAGCGCCGCGAGGCCGAGGCCAACAAGGTCAACGCCACCAAATCGGAGATCGGCTGGGGCCACCAGATCCGCTCCTATGTGCTGCAGCCCTATCAGATGGTGAAGGATCTGCGCACAGGCGTTGTCTCCGGCGTGCCGGCCGACGTGCTCGACGGCGATCTCGACGCCTTCATGGAAGCCGCGCTGGCCCAGCGCGTCCACGGCGGCGGACCCGAGAGCGTCGAGGACGTGGAGTAAAGACCGCCGTCATTGCGAGGGCCATAGGGCGTCGGAAGACGGGCTATGGTGAAGCAATCCATGCAACCTTTCAACAGGTCGAACGGTGGATTGCTTCGCTTCGCTCGCAATGACGAATGGGGCGATTTTCGCCTAATCGATCAGCGCGGCCAGCGCTGAGCCATTCGCGCCGCGCCTCATGGCGAGGACGCGGATCGGCGCGGCCCATTGGGCGATTTCCGCGCGCGTAACCTCAAAAGCCACGCTCGACTCGCCACTCTCGCTGACGACGACCGCCGCGATGTCCACGCCCCTCGCGCGCAAGACTTCGACGGCCGTGAGCGTATGGCTGATCGTGCCGAGATAATCGCCGACGACCAGAACGACGGGAACGCCGCAGGCGACAATCCAGTCCAATACGGTCTTTTTTTCGTCGAGCGGGACCATGACGCCGCCGACGCCTTCGATCAAAACCAGATCGGCCGGCGACGCCGAATTCTTTCCGCCGTCATTGCGAGCGGAGCGAAGCAATCCACCCGGCGAGCGACGAGCCGCGAGGTCGATTGCTTGGTCGCCCGCAGCGCCTCGCAATGACGTTTCTATGTGGTCCTGCGCCAGCATGTGGCGCGAAAAAGCGAACAACGCCTCGCAATCCAGCGTCTTTCCCTCCGCCCGCGAGGCCATGTTCGGCGCCAACGGCGCCTTGAACCGCCAGGGCGAAACCCGCGCCACCGCCACATCGCTGGCCGCCTCGCCGAGCGCGGCGAGGATTTCGCCGGTGTCGCTCCCGGCGATTTCGCCCTTGTCGAAGCCGGAGATGACGGGCTTATAAGCGGCGACCCGCATATTCTTGGACCGCGCCAGCCGGATCAGGGCCGAGGTGACATAGGTCTTGCCGATTCCGGTTCCGGTCGAGGTGATGAAATAAGAAATGGCCAATCCGAACGCCCCGAACGATCTGCTGCATCACGTCTGGCTGCCTTACACCCAGATGCAGACCGCCCGCCAGCCCTTGCAGGCCGTTTCGACCCAAGGCTCGCTGATCCGGCTCGCCGATGGCCGCGAATTGATCGATGGCATCGCAAGCTGGTGGACCGCCTGCCACGGCTACAATCACCCCCACATTCAGTCGGCTTTGCGCGACCAGCTCGAAAAGATGCCGCATGTCATGTTCGGTGGCCTCGTCCACGAACCGGCCCTGCGGCTGGCGGAGCGGCTGGCGGCGAAAGCGCCCGGCGACCTCAACCACGTCTTCTTCGTCGACAGCGGCTCGGTGGCGGTCGAAGTGGCGATGAAAATGGCCGTGCAATATTGGCTCAACAAAGGCCACAGCCGCCCGAAAATGGTCTCGTTCCGCTATGGCTATCACGGCGACACCATGGCCTGCATGTCCGTCTGCGATCCCGACGAATCCATGCACGCCCTGTTCAAAGACTATCTGCCGAAACAGATTCTGGCCGAATTGCCGACCGATCCCGCGTCAGAACAGGCTTTCGACGCCCTACTCGCGCGTGAAAAGCACCAGATCGCCGCCGTTCTGATCGAGCCTTTGGTACAGGGCGCTGGCGGCATGAAGTTCCATGCGCCCGAAGTCCTGCGCCGCGTCGCGGAGGCCTGCCGGCGCCATGGCCTATTGCTGATCGCGGATGAGATTTTCGTCGGTTTCGGCCGCACGGGAACCCTGTTCGCCTGCGAACAGGCCGGCGTGACGCCGGACATCCTCTGCCTCGGCAAGGGCTTGACTGGCGGCGCCCTCTCGCTCGCCGCGACACTCGCCCGCCCGTATGTCTATGAGGCTTTCCTGTCGGATGACCCGACCCGCGCCTTGATGCACGGCCCGACCTTCATGGCCAATCCGCTGGCCTGCGCGGCCGCCAACGCCTCGCTGGACCTGTTCGAAGGCGAGCCGCGGCTGGAACAGGTCGCGCGAATCGAAGCGCAACTCAAAGACGGCCTGGCGCCCTGCGCCGACATTCGCGGCGTGCTGGATGTGCGGGTCAAAGGCGCGATCGGCGTCGTGCAATGCGAATCGCTCGGCGACGCCGCCGCCTTGCGGGAAAAATTCGCCGAACAGGGATTCTGGATCCGTCCGTTCGGCGATATCGTCTATCTGACGCCCGCCTTCACGATTTCAGAAGCTCAGCTCGCCGCCCTGATGGGCGCGATTTCCTCGACATTGCCGGGCTGGCTCTCAAGATCGTAATGCGCGCTGCGCTCCTGGACTTCCTGCACCTTCAGGCCAAGACGGGCGATCAAAGCGCGGTCTTCCTCGGCGTCATTATTGGCCGTGGTCAGCAGTTTTTCGCCATAGAAGATCGAATTCGCGCCGGCCATGAAGCACATGGCCTGCGCTTCGGCGCTCATTTCCGAGCGGCCGGCCGACAGGCGCACGCGCGAGCCCGGCATGACAATGCGAGCCACCGCGATCATCCGCACCATGTCGAAGGCGTCGACCGGCGTGCGGCCTTCCATCGGCGTGCCGCGCACCGCGACCAGCGCATTGACCGGCACGCTTTCCGGATGCGGGTTCATTTCGGACAGCACGCGCAGCAGCGAGGCGCGGTCGAATTCCTTCTCGCCCATGCCGATAATGCCGCCGCAGCAAATATTGATGCCGGCGGCGCGGACGTGGCTCAGGGTCTCCAGCCGGTCCTGATAGGTGCGGGTCGAGATGATCTCGCCGTAAAATTCCGGGCTGGTGTCGAGATTGTGGTTATAGGCGGTCAGGCCCGCATCCGCGAGGCGCTGGGCCTGATGCGGCTGCAACATGCCGAGCGTGACGCAAGCCTCCATGCCGAGATCGCGCACGCCCTTGACCATATCGACCACGGAATCGAATTCCTTGCCGTCGCGCACCGAGCGCCAGGCGGCGCCCATGCAGAAGCGTGAAGCGCCGGCCTCCTTGGCGACGCGGGCGCGGTCGAGCACGAAATCGACGTCGAACATCGTTTCCTTGCTTTGCCCGGTCTTCTTGGCGAAATGCGCGCTCTGCGGGCAATAGCCGCAGTCTTCGGCGCAGCCGCCGGTCTTGATCGACAGCAGGCTGGCGAGCTGGATCGTGTCGTCATGATATTGACGATGGACATTTTGCGCGCGATTCACGAGATCGAGCAGCGGAAGGGCGAACAAGGCCTCGATTTCGGCTTGCGTCCAGTCGTGGCGGATGGGGGCTTTACCGGAAATGTGCGGGGTGGAAGTCATGACGTTCCCGTGACTTTTGCGTAGCGCTGTCTTATCAGAATGGCGGCAAATGGCAAAAACTCCTATTTACCGCGCCTATTGCGAGACCCGCGCCGCGCAGGACCGCTTGCGCGGGCTACAGGACGCGATTCTCGCGCCCGGCGGCCGCATCCGGCGCGGCGGGCGCGAATTGGTCAATTTCGCCAGCAATGACTATCTCGGCCTGAGCCAGCATCCGGCTCTGGTGGAAGCTGCCTGCTCATATGCGCGAAAATATGGCGCGGGCGTCGCGGCCTCGCGGCTGGTGACGGGCGAAAACCCCGAATTCGCGCGGCTTGAGGCGCGGATCGCCGCCGCCAAGAACCAGCCCGCAGCCCTCGTGCTCGCCGCCGGCTATCAGACCAATCTGACCGCGGTCGCCGCTCTGGCTGACAAGGATGTCGCGGGTCGGCCGGTGACCGTGTTGGCCGATCGCCTCGCCCATCATTCGCTGCTGCAAGGCGCGCAACTCTCCGGCGCGCGATTGATGCGCTTCCAGCATAATGATTACGACCATCTCGAAGGTCTTTTGCGCGTTCGGACCGCGAAGGGCGATTATTGCGTCATTCTCACCGAAAGCGTGTTCGGCATGGACGGCGACCTCGCCGATCTCGGCCGCATCGGCGCGCTGGCGCGGGATTTCGGCGCCCTGCTCTATGTCGACGAAGCCCACGCCACCGGCGTGTTCGGCGCGCGCGGTTTTGGCCTGTGCGAGGACCACGCCGATGTGGTCGATGTCGCGATGGGCACCTTCGGCAAGGCGCTGGGCGGCTTCGGCTCCTATCTCGCCTGCGACGCCGACATCCGCGAATTTTTGATTCAGCGTTGCGGCGGGCTGGTCTATTCGACCGGGTTGCCGCCCGCCGTCCTCGGGGCCATCGACGCCGCGCTGACGCTGGTTCCGGCTATGGCCGAACAGCGGAAAACCCTGCTGGCGCGGGCGCAAGCTCTGCGCGAGGCCTTGACCGCGCAGGGCTGGTCCTGCGGCGGCAGCGCCAGCCAGATCATTCCTGTGATCGTCGGCGGCGAGGCCGAAACGCTGGCGCTCGGCGCGGAACTGGAGCGGCGCGGCCTGCTGGTTGCGGCGATCCGCCCGCCGACCGTGCCGCAAGGCTCCAGCCGACTGCGGATTTCGCTGAGCGCCGCGCATAGCCAGCAGGACATCGACACCCTGGCCGCCAGTCTGGCCAAATTCGCGCCGCGTTACGCCGGGGCGGAGGCGTGAGGCTGATTTTCGTCCACGGCTGGGCTTTGGAACCGGATATCTGGGACGCGCTCGCGCCGCGCCTCGCTTGTTTCGCGCAAATGCGGGTCGATCTCGGCTTTTTCGGCGCGCCAGACCTTCCGGATTTGCGCGATGGCGACATTCTCGTCGGCCATTCCATGGGCCTGTTATGGGGCTTGAGCCAGCATGCGGATTGGGCGGGAATCGTCGCCATCAACGCCTTCGCCCGCTTCACGCTGGACGACGCGGGACATGGCTGCGTCAAGCCTGCGTCGCTGCGGGCCATGCGGCAGGCGCTGGAGCGTGACCCTCAGGCCTGCGCCAATGCTTTCCGGGCGAGTCTCGGGCTTGCGCCGGCGCGCGGGCGGGCGCAAAAGGAGCGCCTGATGACCGGACTCGACCTGCTGCGCGACGGCCAAGTCGCGGCTTTGCCGGAAGGCGCCGCTTTGCTCGCGCTGGGCGCCGAGGACGATTCCCTCGCGCCCCCCGCCGCGACGCGCGACCTCGCGGCTCTGACCGGCGGCGCGTTGGCGCTGAACGCGACAGGCGGCCACGGCCTGCCCTGGACCGCGCCGGATTTCTGCGCGGAGCAAATCCTCGCCTTCCTGAAAGCCCATGACGCCTGACGCCAAAGCCATCATCGCCGCCTTCGACGCGGCGGCGGAGACCTATGACGAGGCCACGCCCATACAGCGCGACGTCGCGCGCGAACTGGTGCGGCGCGCGGCCGGCGCCGTGAGCGCGCCGCCCAAAACCATTCTCGATCTTGGCGCCGGCGCCGGCCATGTCACCGGCTTCGCCCTCGGCGAATGGCCCGCCGCCGAGCTCACCGCGCTCGATGCCGCCCCCGCCATGCTGCGTCGGCTCAGCGCCAAATTTCCCAAAGTCGAAACCATCGCCCGTGACGCGCGCACGCTGGACGGGCTGCCGCGCTACGACCTGATCCTGTCGAGCATGATGCTGCATTGGCTCGCCGATCCGCGCGCCGCGCTGGCCGAATGGCGAAAACATCTTGCGCTCGGCGGCCTGCTCTGCGTCGCGACGCCGGTCGCCGGCAGCCTGCCGGAATGGCGCGAACTGACCCGCGCGGCGGGCGTGGCCGACCGGCTCTGGGCCTTTCCGAAAGCCGATTTCGCCGATGGTCTCGGCGCCGAGGTCGGGCGCGCCGATTTTTCCGCACATTATTCCGACGCCAGACATTTCCTGCGCACGTTGAAGGACGCGGGCGCGCATCAATCGCGCCCCGGCGCCAAGCCGACGTCAACCGGCGCCCTGCGCCGGGCGTTGGCGGCGAAGACCGCTTTCACGGCGACATTTCACGTGACCTTCATCACCTTCCGCGACGCCGGATGATCGGCGACTTGCCACGTGTTTGACGCCTCCTCGCCTGACGGCCTGAGCGCGCCGGGCCGCCGCCAGGACGACGGCGACGCCCCCACGATCTTCTTGAATGCGCGGCTGAAAGACGCCTCCGATCCGTAGCCGATTTCGGCGGCGATGGTGGCGATATTCGCCTTGCCATGCAGCAGAAGCTCGGCCGCCATCTGCATCCGCCAGCGTGCGAGATAATGCATCGGCGGCTCGCCGACGAAATCGGTGAAACGCTCCGCCAGCGCCGAGCGGGACAGCCCCGCCTCCCTCGCCAGATCCTCGATCGTCCAGTTGCGGGCCGGGCTTTGGTGCAGCAAGGACAAGGCCTTGCCGACGAACGGGTCGCGCAGGCCGGAGAGCCATCCCGCCTGTCCCGGCGGCAGTGCGTCTATGTGCCGGCGAACCACCTCGATGAACATCAGCTCGCTCAATCTGGCGAGGACGCTTTCGCCGCCGGCCCGTCGGTCAGCCGATTCCTTCGTTGCGAAGCGAATGAAATGGCTGAGCCAGCCGACGTCCCCGCCCTGTGGATCGCAGGCCTTGATGACCGGCGGCAGGTGATCGAGCAGAGGATTGAAAGGGCGCGAGTCGCAGGCGAGATAGCCGCAGACCAGCCTGGCTGTGGGCGGACCGACAGCGCCGAAATTGAGCGTGAACGGCAATTGGCTGCCGGCGAGCGACCCGAGCCCTTCCGGCGCGGCGGGACCGGCCCGCAGGCCGGGCGCGCTCGCCAGCACATGCGGATCGCCCCTGGTGAAAACGATGACCTCGCCGGCGTTCAGCTCGACCGGCGCTTGGCCGAGGATATTGGCGAAGCATCGGCCTTCCGTGAGCACGTGATAGGCGATCAGGTGCTCGGCGCCCGGCAGGATCATCGGCAGGATCATGTCACGCGGCGGCGATTCCGCGACCCAGGGCGTCCTGGCCGCGATGTCGAAAAAGGTCGCGCCCGTCAGGCGAACGGCCTTCAACACGTCGGAAAGCGCGTCGGCTGTCATCTGAGGTCGCCCGGACGTCTGCGCAGGGGTTCAGGACGGTCGGACAAGAGATGCTGAAATTACCGACGCCGCGTCAAGTCTTGCGGACGTCCGATCATTCGTCCGCATCGCGACCGAGCCTAGAATGAAATCGTCGAAGTGGAGGAGAAAACCATGGAACTCTATGTCATTCGCCGTCGCAGCGCCTGGGCCGACGAGAAGCGGCTCGAAGCCGCCGGAGCCGTCTCGGCCCGCATCGGCAATGAACAGATGGCCGACCGCGTTCGCTGGATTCGCAGCTATGCCGTCAAAGAGCCGGATGGACGGCTTGGGTCGGTCTGCATCTACCAGGCGCGGGACGCGGAATCGCTGCGCGAACACGCCCGCCGGGTCGGAATGCCTGCCGACGAAATCTTTCCCGTCTGCAAAAGCGTCATCGTTCGGGACGATCCGGTCGAGGCGGAAGCAGCCGCCTGAGCGCGCCCGCCGAAAGGTGAACGAGCGAAGGCCGAACCGCCGCAAGCGGCTCGGCCTTCGGTTTGTGTGGCTGCGGCTAGACCCCGACCAAGGCGAAATCGAGCTTGCCGTCCTTCATCGGCGGCGCCCAGTAATAGCCGCCATTGACCGGCCGCGAAAAGGTGAAGAGCGCGTCCGCGATCCCGTCCTCGACGCCGGCCATGCGCTCCATCATGCGCTCGAACGGATCGAGCGAGGCGCCATAGGCGATGAATTCCAGCCCGGAGCCGTCATTACTCGCCCAGGGCTGCGAGCGCCGCCACATGAAGGCCGCCGGCGCGAAACTCTCCTGCGCCGTGCGCTTCACATGGGCGCTTTCCGGCGCGTCCGCCAATTCCTGATTGTCGCTGAGGCGGCGCCCGATCACATTGTCGCGATGCGCCTCGGGATGGGCGTTGAACCGGGCGAGATCATGCGTCCAGCGCTGCACCGCGACGAAACTCGAACGGGGCGTGGCGCTGTCCGGCGCGGCGATGGCCACGGCCTCGCGCTTGTCAGGACCCGGATTTTCCGTGCCGTCCTCATAGCCGGTCAGGTCGCGCCCGCCGGCGTAAGTGAACGTGTCGACCGCGTCGGCCAGTTCGAAGGATTCCCCCAGCAGCGCGTCGAGCTTCAGCGACAGGTCGAAAACGTCGCCCCGGCTCGCGCCGCGCAGGAAAATCCACAAGGCGTGCTGGTTCGACGGGATGGTCGCGGCGCCGCTGGCAAAGGCCGGGAACATCCGCAGGCCGGGAATTTCCTTGCCCAGAGCGCGCACGAGCGGGTCGCCCAGCGCGACCACGCCCCAGGACGGATCAAAGTCCTGCGCAAGGCGCGCCAAAGCCGGCCGTGGGTCGCTCTCGAAGCGCACCGCATAGCTGACGGACCGGCCGTGTTCCGGCAAAGGTTTCAGAATGGACGGCTGGTAGGTCAGGCGCATGCAGGGCTCCGCAAGGTTTAGCTTACGGAGAAGCTCTA
>NZ_JAYSBG010000096.1:0-10854 GCF_041915505.1 Rhodoblastus sp.
GAAGGCGGACGGATCGGCCGTTTCGAGGAAACGGGCATTCCCGCGCAGCGCGATATCAAGCTCAACGGCCATGCGCTGCAATGCCGGATCACCGCGGAAAATCCGGAAAACAATTTCATTCCTGATTATGGCCGCATCTCCGCCTATCGCGGCGCCATGGGCTTTGGCATCCGCATCGATGGCGGCACGGCCTATTCCGGCGCGATCGTCACCCGCTTCTACGATCCGTTGCTGGAAAAGGTGACCGCCTGGGCCCCGGCGCCGCGAGAGGCGATCCAGCGGATGGATCGCGCCTTGCAGGAATATCGCATCCGCGGCGTCGCGACCAATCTGGCCTTCCTGCACAATGTCGTCAGCCATCCGCGCTTTCAGGCCAGCGATTATACGACGCGTTTCATCGACGAAACGCCGGCCTTGTTCGACTTTCGGAAGCGACACGATCGCGCGACGAGACTGCTGACATGGCTCGCCGACGTCACGATCAACGGCCATCCCGAAACACGAGACCGCGCGAAGCCCGCGGCAACCGCGCGCCCGCCCAAGGCGCCACATTTCGACGAGCCCATCGTCGAGGGCTCGCGACACTTGCTGGAGCGGCTTGGGCCAAGAGAATTCGCCTCCTGGATGCGGGCGCAAAGACGGTTGCTCGTGACCGACACGACCATGCGCGATGCGCACCAATCCCTGCTCGCAACGCGCCTGCGCTCGCGCGATATTATCGGCGCCGCCGACGCCTATGCCCGGGGCATGCCCAACCTGCTTTCGCTTGAATGCTGGGGTGGCGCGACCTTCGACGTCGCCATGCGCTTCCTCAACGAGGATCCTTGGGACCGCTTGCGGGCGATCCGAGCCAAAGCGCCAAATCTTCTGACCCAGATGCTGCTGCGCGGGTCAAACGGAGTCGGCTACGCCAATTATCCCGACAATGTCGTGCGCCTTTTCATTGCCCAGGCCGCGACGTCGGGCGTCGATATTTTCCGCATTTTCGATTGTTTCAATTGGGTCGAAAACATGCGCGTGGCCATCGACGCCGTGGTCGAAAGCAACAAGCTGGCGGAAGGCGCAATCTGTTACACCGGGGATATTCTCGACCCCGATCGCGCCAAGCATTCGCTGAATTATTATGTGCGCTCCGCCAAGGAGTTGGAAAAAGCGGGGTGCCATATTCTCGCCATCAAGGACATGGCCGGCCTGCTGCGGCCCGCCGCCGCGAAAAAACTCGTCGCCGTCTTGCGCGAGGAAACGGATTTGCCCTTGCATTTCCACACCCACGACACATCCGGGATCGGCGGCGCGAGCATCATGGCCGCGGTCGAGGCCGGGGTGGACGCTGTCGATCTGGCGATGGATTCCATGTCGGGCCTGACGTCGCAGCCGTGCCTGGGGGCCATCGTCGAAGCCTTGCGCCGGACAGAGCGGGACACGGGTATCGACACGGAAGGAATCCGTCGCATCAGCCTCTACTGGGAGAATGTGCGCGCGCAATATGCCGCTTTCGAATGCGACAACAAGGCGGGCGCCTCGGAAGTCTATCTGCATGAAATGCCCGGCGGCCAGTTCACCAATCTCAAGGAACAGGCGAGAGCGCTCGGGCTGGACGGACGTTGGCATGACGTTGCCCGCAACTACCGAGCAGTCAATGATTTGTTCGGCGACATCATCAAGGTCACGCCGTCGTCGAAAGTCGTCGGCGACATGGCTCTCATGATGACCGCGCAGAACCTTTCGCCGGAACAAGTCATCGATCCCGCCCGCGAAATCGCCTTCCCGGAATCGCTGGTCGAAATGATGCGGGGCGATCTCGGCCGGCCGCATGGGGGCTGGCCGGTCGCTCTGCAAGCCAAGGTGCTG
Organism: Rhodoblastus sp.; assembly: GCF_041915505.1. Classification (GTDB taxonomy): domain Bacteria; phylum Pseudomonadota; class Alphaproteobacteria; order Rhizobiales; family Beijerinckiaceae; genus Rhodoblastus. The sequence continues at coordinate 1,852 of NZ_JAYSBG010000096.1, forward strand.
AAGGGCGAGCTTCCCATTGATGTTCGACCGGGCGCATTGCTGTCGCCCGCCGACCTCGACGCCCTTCGCGCTGAAGCGCAGAAGAAGGTCAACCGACACATCACCGAGGAAGAGTTCGCATCCTATCTTATGTACCCTAAAGTCTTCGTCGACTACGCCCTGACACTCCGCCGATACGGTCCCGTTTCGACCTTGCCGACACAGAATTATTTTTACGGCATGAGCCTCGGCGAGGAGATCAATGTCGAGATCGAGGAAGGCAAGGTGCTCGTCATAAGGCTGCAAGCCATTGGCGAGATCGAGGAGGACGGGCAGGTCAAGGTCTTTTTTGAACTCAATGGCCAACAGCGTATCGTCCGGATCCCAAACCGCGCGGCCTCGGCGAGCCGACCGGCGCGGCGCAAGGCCGACGAAACCAATCAAACGCATGTCAGCGCCCCGATGCCCGGCTCCGTCGCCATGCTCGCCGTGGGCATCGGAGACGCCGTCGCCGCAGGCGATGTGCTTTTGACGCTGGAGGCGATGAAAATGGAGACGGCCTTGCACGCGCATCGCGCCGGAAAGGTCACGGAGGTGCTGACGGCGCCGGGCCAACATGTTGAAGCGCGAGATCTGCTTTTTGTCATCGAAGAGGCCGCATGACGGAGCATGCGCCACGCTCGCGGAAGCAGCCAGAATCGACTGTGAATTGGCGTATGACGTTTGAAGGCCGTGGTTGAACCGTCAGTCGAAATGGAGACGCCTGAGGCCTCCGCAATAAACTGGATCGTCCCGTCGTTTTGGCTTCAAAAATGATTCTTCCGTTCGCGCAATTCAGCAAACACATCTACGGGATTGGCGTGGTCAAAACCCAGGTGTGACTGCAATTTCGAATTGTCGGCGCGCAAGAACGGATTGGTTGCGCGTTCGATGCCGATTGATGTCGGCACGGTAAATTTGCCCGAAGCGCGCAAGCTGTCGATTTCTTTCACACGTTGCAGGAGGATTGCATTGTCCGGGTCGACGGCCAATGCAAAGGCCGCATTGGCCTGCGTATATTCATGTCCGCAATAGACGCGGGTTTCGTCGGGCAGCGACGCCAGTTTCATAAGAGACTCGTACATCATCGGCATTGTGCCCTCGAACACCCGGCCGCATCCAAGCCCGAAAAGCGTGTCGCCCACGACGGCGACTTTTTGCTGCACGAAATAATAGGCCAAATGCCCCAAAGTGTGGCCGGGCGTTTCAAGAACCCGAACATTATGGGCGCCAAGCTGGATGATGTCGCCCTCAACCACGCTCAGATCGAGCGGCGGCAACCGGGCGGCGTCCTTGCGGGCGCCGACGACGCGGGCGTTGGCGAAATGGGCCTTGAGCGCCGCAACGCCCTGAATGTGGTCGTCGTGATGATGGGTCAGCCAAATATCCGTCAAGCCCCAGCCTTTGGCCGCCAAGGCGGCCAGAATCGGCTCGGCGTCGGGAGCGTCGAGCGCCGCCGTGGCGCCCGTGGCGGGATCATGCGCCAACAGGCCGAAATTATCCTGCAGGCAGAGGAATTGATGAAATTCAATGGCCATTGACGCCGTCGCCCCCGATTTTCCAAACAGCTTTCGACGGCCCCTGACCCGTCGGCGAGCCTTCATCGCTTGTTGCTGTGGGGAGCTGAATGCGTCGCGCCGCGACATTGCGCGGCGCGGACGAGGCGTCACGTCAAGGAAATGCTGCGACGGATGCCATATTGGTTCACTTTTCGATAAAGTGTCGGCCTTGAAATGCCGAGCCGGTGCGCGACGCGGCTCAGATTGCCATTTTCCGCCATCAGCGCCGATCTGATCGCCTCCCGCTCCGCATATTCCAGGCTGGAGGTGGCGAGGCTGCAATCCATCGTCACAACGTCATCCTTCTTCTCGTCGAGCTTGGGCAAGGCAAGAAGGTCGGCCGGCAAATCAGAACGGCGAACCAGGTCCGATGACACCAGCAAGTGCAGACGAGAGACGAGATTTCTCAGTTCGCGCACATTGCCGGGCCAACGATAGGCCATCAAGGCGTCAAGCGCCTCGGGCGAAAAGCGCAGCTTTTCGCGTCCCATCTGTTCGGCGGTCTTGGCGCTGAAATGTTCGAGCAGCAACAACAGGTCATCGCCGCGCTCGCGCAGCGGCGGGACTTTGATGGAGACGGCGCCAATGCGATAATAAAGGTCGCGGCGGAAGCGTCCCGCTTCTATTTCAAGCTTCAGATCGCGATTGGTCGACGCGACCAGCCGAATATCGACCGGGCGGTCCTTGTTGTCGCCGATGCGACGCACGACGCGTTCTTCGAGAACGCGCAGCAAGAAGGTCTGGATGTCCAGCGGAAGCTCGCCAATTTCGTCAAGGCTCAGCACCCCGCCATTGGCGAGCTCGAAGACGCCCAGCTTGCCTTCCTTGGCGGCCCCGGTAAAGGCTCCGCCGACATGACCGAAAAGTTCGCTGCCGAATAATTCGCGGGTAATGGCGCCGCAATTCATGGCGACGAAGGGGCTGCTGGCGCTCTTTTGGCTGCGCAGATGAACCAGCTTGGCGAAGAGTTCCTTTCCGACGCCGGTTTCGCCTTCGACCAGCAAGGCGATCTTGTCCTTCGATTGGGCCGCGCGACAGGCGACATCGACGGCTTCGCGGATGGCGTCGCTTCGCCCCACGATCAGGGACGCGGCCTCGGCTTGCGCATCGAACGCCAGGCCCGGCATGGCGAACGCCCGTCGCCCGGGAGGCCCCGCCGTGAAAGGAAAGACCAGCGCGGCGCCCCGCAGATCGCCGCTGATATTCAGCGGCGTCACGTGGCAGGAATCGCGCAGATCGGGCGGCAGCGCGCTTTGCAGCTCGGTGACTTTGGCCAGCGCGCCCAGAACTTTGGAGCCGCGCTCGAATCGCGCCGCGCCGCCCTTCTCGCCGGCCAGCGCGCGGGCCGGCAGGTTATTGGTGAAAATCGTACGGCCATAACGGTCGACAATGACGAGCCCATCGCTTTGCGCATAGCTCGGCGCGGAGGCGATGAATGTTTCCAGGAGCCGGGTCTGTTCGGCCCGTTGCTGCTCCATCAAAGCGTTTTCGATTTCGCGCGCCGCGGCGGCGACCATGGCGGTATTGTGCGGGCGAAAAATCGGCGAAAAGCCGGAGAGATCGACGACGCCGACAATGGTTCCGTCCAAGGGATCATGGATGGGCGCGCCCGCGCAGGTCCATCGCCTGATGCCGGAACAGAAATGCTCGGCGGCATGGACGAAGACCGGCTCGCCGGTTGCGAGCGCGGTGCCGATGCCGTTCGTGCCGACGGCGTCCTCGCGCCACTGGCCCCCGATCATGAGATGGATGTCCATCCCGGCGAACAGGGTTTTCTGGTCTCCGACCGCCTCAAGGAGAACCGCATTGCGATCGGCCAGGATGAACATGGCACCCGTGCCATGAAGCAGATTGCCGATGACGTCGATCGAACGGCGCGCCGCGGTCCGCAATTCCGAATTCGAGTGCCGGATATATTCGATTTCGTCGCGATTGTCGCTGATGGGCGCCTGGGAGCCGTTGGCGTCAATGCCGCAGGAGGCGCTGCGACTCCAGGAATTCTGGATCACCGGACGCACGGCGACGGGGTCGTCCGCAGCCGTGTCGCCCGCTGACATGAATTTTTCCCAAGCGTCCATGGTGACGCCCTCGTCATAGGGACAGCCATCGGACTTATCGACGGTCGCGCAAAGTTCGGGCGACCTGAAAACTGAAGGAACGACGCACTCGTCGCAGCTCGCACTCACTTCCTTTTTCATATCGTCGGCGCCTTAAAAACGAAGTCGCAAGGTGAAGCTCGCACGCTTAAATGGCGACCACCATCAAGCCATGCCGAGACGTCGGCCGATTTCGGCGACGATCTCCTCTTCGTCCTTGTCGCTTCGGACCGGCTTGCCATCGAGGTCGGACAGGGCCTCCGCGATCTCATCCTCCACCGGAGCGAAGAAACCATTGGCCTTGGTTACCAAAAGGAACAGCATTTCGCCGTTTTTCCGGGCGATCTGGCCGATATGGTGCAATTGCTTTCCCGCATTTTCATCGACCGCGATGACTCGCCCGTTCCGGGTGGAGCGGATGCGCGCGCAGACCTCCCCCGTCGAAGCGCCCCCGCCGCCCACGATAATGATGTGATTCTCGGCCTGCGGCTTTTCCTGCTGAGCTTTGGAAGCCGAATAATTCCCGTTGCTCAGATGGTCCGCGAGGCGCGTGATTGTGGAGCGGTTTTCGCTCAGGAAGCGCTTCAACGGCGCGTCTTCGCGACGCGGACCGTCGCGCTTTACGATGATCTCGACCATGTTTCCTCCCGATGCACGACGCCTGTCCGGGCAAGCCGGCGCTTTTTTTCTTGAGCATCATGCGCAGCAACAATAATCCATGATTGTCGCCAATGTGCGCTATTCAGCTACTACAATTGCCGGGCGTCAACTGGCGGCGTTTTGAACAGGCTCTCGACGCCTTCGACGGCGCATCGCGGCAGCGCCACCCGACGCGCTCTGAAACCGGAGATCCCCGCGCGGACTCGCGATCGCCAGATCAGCGTGACGGTGGCGGAAGCAGCAGGCTTGTGAAGAACACGACCGTCTGATCCGAGGTAAAGTACGCCCCGATCAATGTCGCGCGCCCCGCGCTCTGCAATGCTTTGCCCGCGCCTAGTTTACAGATGATGCATTGGCGGCGTGTGTGAATAAATTCTTATTAAGACTACACCTTCCCTGGAATGCAATCAATATCCAAGCGCAGTCGGCAGCGTGGGTTGCCTCCGGTTTCTTGGACACCAAGGAAAGATGTTTGACGAAAACGAAGGCGGGGCATGGCAAGTTTCCTAAACCACAGGTCAGGGGTTTGAATCCCTTTCGGGACACCATTAAAATCAACAAGATGGATGCAGCTTTGGCGCGGCGCCGCCGATTCGCGTTGACAATGCGGCCGCCTTTTGCCGACACCAAAAGAAATCAGACCAGCACGAGCCTGGCGCCGGCCGCGAGCAGGATGGCGGCCAGAATATAGCGGAGCGTGCTTTCCGGCAGGCGGCTGCTGCCGGCATAGGCGCCCAAGGCGCCGCCCACGCCGACTGCCGCGAGCCAGACGGGGAGAGCGTGTGGAGCGGCGCCCAGAATGTGGAACGCCCCGATCAGGGCGGCGCCGGAGTTCAGGAGATTGTAGGCCGCCGTGACGGCCGCCGTCCGGCGCATGCTGACCCAGTTCATCGACAGGATGACCGGCGCCAGGAAAATGCCGCCGCCCGTCCCGGTCGTCCCGGAAACGAAGCCGATGACGCCGCCCGCGAGCAGCGCGCCGATCAGCGGCGGGCGGTCCGGAGGCGATAAAGCGGAACGTCGATTTTTCTCGGCCGAGCGGAGCATTTGCAGCCCCGAAAGCAGCAGTATCGCTCCAACCGTCGGATAATAGAAATGCGATGGCAGTTGCACGGCGCCGCCGATGAGCGAGAACGGAACGCCCAGAACGCCGAAGGGATAGAAGGCGCGCATCGACAGGTGGCCGCCGCGCCAGAATTGATAGGTTCCGATCGCGGCGACCAGGAGATTCAGCGACAGCGCCGTGGTCTTCATGGTCGCCGGCGCGAGATGGAAAAGCGCCATCGCGGCCAGATAGCCCGAGGCGCCGGCTTGACCGACCGACGCATAAGCCGCGGCGATAACGAAAAAGAGGATTGCCAATGCGGCCGTTTCGCTCATCACCGCCGCGCTCCGCCCGAATTAACACGGTTGCATCGAGTCGCGTCTATCACCGCATTTCGGTTTGGGGAATATGAAATCCTTTTAAATATATAGGGTTGCTATATAGCGCCGCGCCTGATCGGCGCGGGTGGAGCGGATGAGCGTCGTGGATCCTTGCGGCTATGCGTGGATCGCATGTTCCTCGCGGGCCGCGGTCCAGACCTCTCGGGCCGCATCGGCGTTCATGACGGCGATGCCCAATCCGACGATGATATCGGGCCAAGCCGAACGCCAAAGAAAAGCGGTGACGAGCGCCACCGCGATGATCGCCAGATTGGCGAAGGCGTCGTTTCGCGCCGAGAGGAAAGCCGCGCGCGTCACGCTGCCGGCGTGATCGCGATAGCGCGCCAACAGTAGCGCGCAAAATGCGTTGACGACCAGCGCGGCCAATCCCGTGACCGAAAGCGAGAAGGCGTCGGGCGCCGTTGGCGCGGCGATCTTGCTGACGATCGTCCACAGGGTCGCAAGCGCCGGGAAAAGTAAAACGCCCGACAAAACCATGCCAAGGCGGGCGCGGGCGCGCGCCGACCAGCCAAGCGCGGCCAGGATCAGGAAATTGACCGATGCGTCTTCCAGAAAATCGACGCTGTCGGCGAACAGGGAAACCGAGCCGATGCGCTGCGCGACCGTGAATTCCACGCCGAAAAAAGCGAGATTGAGCAAAGCGACGGTAGCCACCGCTCGTTTCAGGTCCGGGCTGATGTGAGTCATGGCGGCCAGTTCAAATTGCGGCGTTTCGACCGGACGACCCCGTTTCCCGGCCGGCCGCCGAAGCATCGCCCGAAATCAATGATCGCCCCTGCCGTGCTGGGTAAAGCGGTCGGTGAAGGCGAGCACCGCATAAGCGACGATGAAGATCGCGGTCGCCGCCGCCAGCCACCGCACCTGCGTCTCGCTCACGGAAAGCTCCAGCTTCATGATGGCTTTGAGCAGAGTGATGGCGGTGATCGCCATGAGCGAGGCGAAGAGCTTGAGCTTCAGGCCGCCAAAGCTGATGCGGGTCATCCATTCGGGCGAATCCGGCGCGGCGCCGCGGTTGATCTTCTCGACGAAATTTTCATAGCCCGATTGGATGACGATCACGAGCAGGCCGCCGATCAGGGTGAGGTCGATCAGCGTGAGGACGTTCAGGATGACCTCCGTCTGGCTCATGCCGGCAAGCCGGATGGCGAAGCCCCACAGTTCCGTCAGGAAGGAGATCACCAGCAGCGCCAGCGCGCCGATGAGTCCGACGATGAGCGGCGCCATCGCCCATCGGCTGCTCAGCACGAGGCGCACGATGATCCGGTCCGACTCGCGCGATAAATTCCCATCCATAGACACCCGCTCCCCACCCGCGCGCCAAGGCCGCTCACCGACGCAAGCGCGACCATGGACCGGGACGATGCCACAAACGCCTCGACCAACCCAGCCTTTGATTTGCCGCGCCCCCGACCTCTTGCGCGCGTCGCCTTGCGGCAGGCGCGCGATCGGGACTAGTTTGCGGAGGCAGGCGGCTTCGGCAGGCGGGCGTCGGGTGATCGGCCCGCGTTGAGCGGCGAGGGCGCCCGCTCATCGGATCGGCGGAGCCCTTTTTTGACATGTCTTGTCCCCTGCCGTCACGCCCGGAGGCGAGCGCGCCGATGGATCGGCTCGCCGAATTGATCGCCGCGCCCGGCATTCTCGTTGCGCATCGTCTGATCGCGGCGGGAGACGAACAGGCTTTGCTCGCCGCCGAGGCCGTCTGTTTCGACAAGGCGTCGCTGCAAGCGCGGCGGCAGAGCGGCGCCGCGCGCATCGCCGCGCGCGCCCTGTTGTCCCGGCTTGGCGCGCCCGATGCAGCGATCGCGAAGGCGCCGTCCGGCGCGCCGCTCTGGCCGGCGGGCTTTGTCGGGTCTTTGGCCCATGATGAACTCGTGGCGCTGGCGGCGGTCGCCCGGGCGACGGATTTCGCAAGCGTCGGAATCGATATCGAGCCGGACGCAGATCTGCCGGACGAGCTGGTCGATCTGGTCGCGACGCCGGCCGAGCGCGCCCTTTATGACGCGGCGCTATTGCGCGGCCGCGCCTTGTTCGTGGCCAAGGAGGCCGTGTTCAAGGCGGTTCATCCGCTCGATGGCGTCTTTCTGGATTTTCACGATATCGAGGTCGATCTCGACGGCGGCATCGCCCGCCTGCGTTCGGGCCGCGCCGTCGCCGTGCGGGTCGCGGTCGGGGCTCAGTCGGGCGGCGGCCATATCGCGGCTCTGGCCTTTATCAGAACGGATGAAGGCTGAGGACGCCCGGATATGCTAAGCCAAGGCGCGAAGCCCCCTGGAGCGCCAGAGACGATGCGCCGGATCGGCCATTCGACCAATCTCGTCGGACTGCCGACCGAATTTCTCGCCAGTTGCGATTATAACGAGGCGCCGCTGCCGCTGAAAATATCCGGCGTGCGCGAATTCAACCGCGACCTGTTCGAAATGCTCGGCGAGGCCGAACATCCGGCCGAGGCCGCGCGAGCCTTCACGCTTTACATGAACGCCATGTTCGGCATCGACCGTGAACAGCAGCCGCGTCCGGCGTCCGATGGCCGCCCGCGCCGCTATCGCTCCTCCTTCCTGAACCTGATCCGGGGCTGGGGCTTCGACAGCAATGGCGCCGAGGGCGCGGTGCTGAAGGGCTGGGTCGAAAGCCGGTTCAGTCTGCTTCCCACCTTTCACAAACAGCCGATCCGGCGTATTTCCAGCCCGGTCTGGACCACTTATGTCGAAGAGAAAATGTCGAGCCGGTTCCACAATAATTCGATCCAGACCCAGCTCGATCTACTCTACGAATTCTGCCAATGGACGTTGGCGCGCTTTTTCGCGCCGGGCGGGACCCATCTGACCCTGCATCGCGGAGTCAACGTGCTGGAGGATCATCCGATCCATGAACGTCGGGGCGACGGGCGCGTGATTCTGCACCTCAACAATCTGGTCTCCTTTTCCAGCGACCGCGACACGGCCGGCTGTTTCGGCGACACCATCCTCACCGTGCGCGCGCCAATCGCGAAAATCCTGTTCTTCAACGATCTGCTGCCGTCGCATCCGCTGAAGGGAGAAGGCGAATATCTCGTCATCGGCGGCGATTATCATGCGGAGGCGCGCCGCCTGTGAGCGTCGATCCGAACGACCGCGCGCTGGCCGCTTTCCTCGGCCTCGCCATGGGCGACGCGCTCGGCGCCACGGTGGAATTCATGACGCGCGGCGAAATCGCCGCGACCTATGGCGTGCATAAAAAGATCATCG
>NZ_JAYSBG010000097.1:0-10839 GCF_041915505.1 Rhodoblastus sp.
CGTCCCGCTCATACTTGAGGCGACCCTGCGATGGCGCGGTATATCTTCATCACCGGCGGCGTGGTTTCCTCCCTCGGCAAGGGGTTGGCCTCGGCGGCGCTGGGCGCCCTGCTGCAGGCGCGCGGCTATACGGTGCGGCTGCGCAAGCTCGACCCCTATCTGAACGTCGATCCGGGCACCATGTCGCCCTATCAGCATGGCGAGTGCTTCGTCACCGACGACGGCGCCGAGACCGATCTCGATCTCGGCCATTACGAGCGCTTCACCGGCCGCTCGGCCAATCGCATGGACAATGTCACCACCGGCCGGATCTATCAGGACATCATCACGCGCGAGCGGCGCGGCGATTATCTCGGCGGCACGGTGCAGGTGATTCCCCATGTCACCAACGCCATCAAGGAATTCGTCCTCGACGGCAATTCCGGCTATGATTTCGTGCTGGTCGAGATCGGCGGCACGGTCGGCGACATCGAGGCCATGCCCTTCCTGGAGGCGATCCGCCAGCTCGGCAACGACCTGCCGCATCACCATTGCGTCTATATCCACCTGACGCTGCTGCCCTATATCCCCTCGGCGGGCGAGGTGAAGACCAAGCCGACCCAGCATTCGGTCAAGGAGCTGCGCTCGATCGGCATCCAGCCGGATATTCTGCTGTGCCGCGCCGACCGCTCGATCCCGGCCGAGGAGCGCCGGAAACTCAGCCTGTTCTGCAATGTCCGCGAATCGGCGGTGATCGAGGCGCTGGACGTCTCCTCGATCTATGACGTGCCGCGCGCCTATCACGCCGCCGGGCTCGATCATGAAGTGCTGGCCGCCTTCGGCATCGAGCCGGCGCCGCGCCCCGACATGAGCCGCTGGAACGCCGTCACCGAGGCGGTGCATAATCCCGAAGGCGAAGTCACTATCGCCATTGTCGGCAAATATACCGGCCTCAAGGACGCCTATAAGTCGTTGATCGAGGCCTTGGCTCACGGCGGCATTTCCAACCGCGTGAAGGTCCATCTCGACTGGATCGAATCGGAAATTTTCGAGCATCAGGATCCCTCGCCTTATCTGGAGCATGTCCACGGCATTCTGGTGCCGGGCGGTTTCGGCTCGCGCGGGGCGGAGGGCAAGATCGCGGCGGCGCGTTTCGCCCGCGAGCGCCGGGTGCCTTATTTCGGCATTTGTTTCGGGATGCAGATGGCGGTGATCGAGGCGGCGCGTTCGCTCGCGGGAATCGCGCAGGCCGGCTCGACCGAATTCGGCCCGACGCCCGAACCCATCGTCGGCCTGATGACCGAATGGATGCGCGGCAATGAATTGGAAAAGCGCTCGCACAGCGGCAATCTCGGCGGCACGATGCGCCTGGGCGCCTATCCTGCCGAGCTGAGGCCGGGCTCGAAAATCGCTGAAATCTATGGGACGAGCCATATTTCGGAGCGCCATCGCCATCGCTACGAAGTCAATATGGGCTATCGTGAGCGGCTGGAGGCCTGCGGGCTGGATTTCGCCGGCACCTCGCCGGACGGCCTGCTGCCGGAGACGGTGGAAATCGCCGACCATCCCTGGTTCATCGGCGTGCAATATCACCCCGAACTGAAATCGCGCCCCTTCGAGCCGCATCCTCTCTTCGCGAGCTTCATCGCGGCGGCCAAGGCGCAGAGCCGGCTGGTTTGAGCGGCAATTAGCCGCGCGGTCAGTTGCGAGCACGGGGCTTCCTCGGCGGCGCGGAACAAGGCGTTTTCGAAGGTCAATGTTTTCGTCGATCTACTGCCGCAGGGGCCGGGCCGGTCTCCCTCTCCCCGTGAACGGGGAGAGGGCAGGGGTGAGGGGCGTCTGACAGAGCGCTGTCCGGTCAGGTTTGGTCAAGGGGCGTCGGCTTTCGAGGCGTTGGCGCTTCAGGCCCCTCACCCCAGCCCTCTCCCCGCAGGCGGGGAGAGGGGGCGCCGGGCCCCTCGAAGATAGAGGGAGGCCGTCATTGCAAGCGAGGCGAAGCAATGACGGCATGCGAGTGGGCGCGCTCAATCCTCTATCGGCGTCGCATGGGCCTCGGTGAAGCCGGCCGTGGCGAGGCGGTCGAGCGTCGCCTGAAGCCCCGCGGTGTCCGGGCAGATCGTCAGCTCCACCATCTTTCCCCAGCGCAGGCGCGCGACATGGCGGCCGAAATTTTCTGTCGTCACGCCGTCGGCGCCGTGATTGCTCTCCCGCCAATCGACCAGCACGAGCGTGTTCCAGGGTGGGCCGGCGATCTCGATCGCCTTTAGATCGAATTTAATCCCTGGCAGCAGACGGTAGAGCCGCGCGTACCAATCGCGGGTCGCGGCGAGCGAATGGCGCGTTCCGCCCAAGGCGGAGCGGCCGAGAAAAGCATGAGCGAAGCGCGGCGCGAAGGCGTCGAGCACCGGCTGCGCGTCGCCACGGCCCACGGCCTCGAATAGAGCGACGATCCGGTGGTGGACGAGGGCATGATACATACTCGCCTCCTAAATCATTTATTATCCTTAAAGTTCAATAAATGAACTATAAAATGCCATATTGCGTTCAATCATGCAACTGACTAGTTTGGCGGCTCCGAGGCCGTCATTGCGATTGGGGAAACGCGCGCATGGAAAGAACGAGTTTCGCCGAAATGCGCTGTTCGCTGGCGCGGGCCTTGGAACTGGTTGGCGACTGGTGGACGCCGCTGGTGCTGCGCGATCTGTTCATCGGCGTGAAGCGGTTCGACGCGCTGGCCGAAGACCTCGGCGTCTCGCGCAACCTCCTGACCCGTCGGCTCAAGGCGCTCGAGGATCATGGCGTGATCCAGCGGCGGGCCTATCAGGAGCGTCCGCGCCGTTACGAATATGGCCTGACCGAAGCCGGCCGCGACCTCGTGCCGATCCTGATCGCGCTGACCGCCTGGGGCGACCGCTGGGCCCAGCCGGAGCAGGGCGCGCCGATCCTGTTTCGGCACAAGGCCTGCGGGTGCGGCTTCCAGCCGCGCATCGTCTGTTCGGCCTGCGGCAAGCCCTTCGGCGCCGATGACGTCACGCCCATGCCGGGGCCGGGCGGGGCGGCGCTGCCGGGCACGAAGGTCGTCGCGCGACTGCTCGCGGGCTCTGGGCAAATGGGCGAATGAACGGGCGGGCCGGCCAGCGGATTTGCGTTTACAACACCGGCCCGGACCTCTTAAGCTCGCGCGGGCAAGCAGGGCCAGCATCAAGGCGATGACCGATAAGAACGATATTTATCAAGATGATATCGCGGGATATCGGCAGCCGATGGTGACCTCCATCGGCATCATCATGGGTTTCCTGCTTTCGTTTCTGGCTAATTCCGCCGTGCAGCCGGACGCTTTGCACGCGACGTCCCGCATGGTGTTCGACGTGATCGTCTTCACCCTCGTCGTCAGCATCGGCCTGTTCGGGGCGGTTCTGTTCCGTCTGCTCGACAACCGTCGCTACGAAAATCCCGGCCGGCGCTATCAGGCCACCCTGCGCTTGTATATGGGGGCTTTGACGCTGGCCTTCGCCGGGCTGACCGTAGCTATGCTCCTCTGACAAGGCGCCGAAACGCCGGTTCGCCGCGCCGATGGCCCAGCCGGGCGGCGGCGACGGAAGGCTTGCCTGCACGGCGCGATTGACCGATAAGACCCGCGCCGCTCACAAAGAACTGGTCATGCCGCGTCATATCACCCATGTCTCCCTGGTCGCGCGCCGTCGCGAGGACCTCGCCGAAGGCTGGCGCAAGCGCGGCTTCGCGCTGGAGGCGGGGGGCGCCGGAATCGCGCTAGCGGATGGCGTGACGCTCGATTTTCGCGACGCCGGCGTCGTGGCTGTCGGCCTGAGCGCGGGACCGGGCGTGACGAGTGGCGCGAAACCCGAGCCGCTGGACGGGGCGGGGGCCTGTTTCCATCTGGCCGAGCCGGCGGCGGCGGGCGCGCCGGAGCACGCCAATGGCGCGGTCGCCTTGCGCGCCGTGGGCGCTGTTGCGGAATCGCCCGCCGATCACGCCGAATTTCTCTCCGCCCTCACCGGCCAGCGCGAAATGCTGGCGACGTCGGCGGGGCTGGAAATCCGGCTGAGTGGCGCGAGCCTCGACGTGCTGAGCGCGCCGGCTTTCGCCTATCGTTTCGGCTTTTCGCCGCGTCCGGGCGGCTTCCATGTCGGCGGCCTGGTTTTCGCGGTCAAAAATCTGGCGGAAACGGCCGCCATTTTGCGAACCCACGGGCTCGAGCCGCGCCTTCAGGCCGGCCGCCTGCTCGCCGGCGCCGTGGAAGGCGTCGGCATCGCCTTCGAACAGGCGTGATCGGAGATTTCATGTCAGAAGCCGCAAGAAACGCCGTCGTGACCATTGGCGCGGGCCCGCGCGCCGCGCGTTTCGGCAATGATCTGCCGCTGGCTTTGATCGCCGGCCCCTGCGCGCTGGAAAGCCGCGACCATGCGCTGTTCATGGCCGAGAAGATGGCGGCGCTGACCGAAAAGCTCGGCATGGATTATGTGTTCAAATCCTCCTTCGACAAGGCCAACCGCACCGCGGCCTCCGGCAAGCGCGGCGTCGGGCTCGATGCAGCGCTGGCCATTTTTGCCGAGATCAAGCGTGAGTTTGGCCTGCCCGTCGTGACCGATGTGCATGAGAAGGAGCAATGCGCGGCCGTCGCCGAAGTCGTGGACCTTCTGCAGATCCCGGCCTTTTTGTGCCGGCAGACCGACCTGCTGCTCGCGGCCGCTGCGACCGGCAAGCCGGTCAATGTGAAAAAGGGCCAGTTTCTCGCGCCCTGGGACATGAAGAATGTCGCCGCCAAGATCTATGACGCCGGTAATCCCGATGTGCTGGTGACCGAACGCGGCGCCTCGTTCGGCTATAATACGCTGGTCACGGATTTTCGCGGCCTGCCGATCATGGCGCGCGAGATCGGCGCGCCGGTGATTTTCGACGCCACCCATAGCGTGCAGCAGCCGGGCGGGCAGGGAACGTCCTCCGGCGGCCAGCGCGAATTCGTGCCGGTCCTGGCCCGCGCGGCGGTCGCGGTCGGCGTCGCCGGCCTGTTCATCGAGACGCATGACCGCCCCGACGAGGCGTTTTCGGACGGCCCCAATATGGTGCCCCTCGCCGAAATGCCGGCTTTGCTCGAAAGGCTGAGCGCCTTCGACCGGCTCAGCAAGGGGCTTTGAGGACGGCGGCTAATCGCCGGTCGTTTCACCAGTGGCGCCAATGGTGGTGGTGACGCCAGCCGTGGTGGTGACGCCAACCATAGTGATGGCCGTGACCCCAGCCATGATGCCAACCGTGCGCGGAGGCCGGCGCGGCCGCCAGCGGCAGCGCGCAGAGCAATGCCAAAGCCATGGCCAAGATGTTGATCTTGCGCATTGGAGTCTCCATTCCGTTCGGGTCAGCGGAAAGTCGCCCGCATCGCTTGGCGCTCGCTTGATGACGAAGGGCGCCGGACGTCAAAACGATTGGTTGTCGTCGCCGCCGTCTTCGCGGTCCCAGTCATGCCAGCGATGGCGCCAATGGGGGCGAGGCTGGTCCCAGCCCCAGCGGTCCGCGTTTTCATAGCGATTCCAGCGACGGTCATCGTCGCCGTATCGACGCCAGCCGGGTTGGTCCGGCCCGCGATCGTATTGGTCGTTTTGGCTGTAGCCGCGGTCGTATCGGTCGCCCCAATCCTGTGCGGAGGCGGGCGCGACGCCCAAGACAGGCCCCAAGATAAGCCCTGAGGCGAGGATCGAGGCGGCGACGAGAGATTTGAACATTTCAGGCTCCCCAACATCTCTGGCGAACTGTCGGGAAGAATGAGCCGGACCGCCTGAATGGCGGCTGAACCGGCGCGATCCGTTCAGCGCGGGCGCACGCTCAAATGCGGGTGGCGCCGCGCGTGGGGATGGTGATGACCCGGCCGATGCAGTTCATGCTGGCGCCGGACGAAATCCCCGTTCCGAGCGCCCTCCGGGCGGCGCGCGGCGCTCGTCTGGGCCGCGCCCGCGGCGCAGGAGGCGGCGAGCAGGGCGAGGGTCAGCAATGTCCTGAGCATGTTTGGTCCTCTCGACGTCAATGGGCGAAGGTCCGCCAGAAGATGAAGACGGTCATGGCGGCGTTGAGGCAGGAAATGACGATGCGGGCCGGCGCCGGATCGATCTTGCGGGCGTAACGGGCGCCGAGATAGCCGCCTATGATCGCGCCGCCGAACAGGATGAACGTCTCGCGCCAATAGATCAGCCCGCCGAGGATGAACAGCAAGGTGGCGGTGGCGTTCATCGCGGCGTTGAGCAGATTACGCGCCGGCTGCATGGCGGCGATGGAGGCGGAGGTCAGCAGGCTCCACGCCGCCAGCATCATGATGCCGACGGCGCCGCCGAAATAGCCGCCATAGACGCCGAGCAGGAACTGGCTGACCAGCATCATGCGCGGCGTGATGTGGATGCGCTCGCGCAGCCAGGCGCCGGCCTGATTGCCGAAGGCGAAGGTCAAAGTCCCGAACAGCAGCAGGAAGGGCACCAATGTGGCGAACACGCTCTGTGGCGTGTGTTCCAGCAGCAGGGCGCCCGCGCCGCCGCCCGCCACCGAGAGCAGCGCCATGTCGCGAAAGCGAACGCCCTCGAAATCCTGGAAATCCTTGCGATAGGCATAGGCGCTGGCGAGCGCGCTCGGCACCAGCGCCACGGTGGAGGAGGCGTTGGCGTTGAGCGCCGGAACGCCCGCCGTGATCAGGGCCGGCAGGGTGACGAAGGAGCCGCCGCCGGCGATGGCGTTCATGGCGCCGGCGAGCAGACCCGCGCCCGCGATGAGAAAGACGTCGTTCACGCCGTCCGCCCGAACACGCGCGTGAAGATCGTGTCGACGTGCTTGAGGTGGTAGCCGAGGTCGAACTTCTCTTCCAGTTCGGCGTCGCTCAGCAGCTTCTTCACGTCGGGGTCTTTTTTCAGCAGGTCGAGGAAATCGCCCTCGCCGCGCCAGACCGGCATGGCGTTGCGCTGGACATATTTATAGGCGTCCTCGCGCGAGGCGCCCTTTTGCGTCAGCGCCAGCAGCACGCGCTGCGAATGGACGAGGCCGCCGAGCAGGTCGAGATTCTTCTGCATGTTTTTTGGATAGACCAGCAGCTTGTCGATCACGCCGGTCAGGCGCGCCAGCGCGAAATCCAGCGTCACGGTGGCGTCGGGGCCGATCATGCGCTCGACCGAGGAATGCGAAATATCACGTTCATGCCACAAGGCCACATTTTCCATCGCCGGCAGCGCCATGCCGCGCACCAGCCGGGCGAGGCCGGTGAGGTTTTCGGTCAGCACCGGATTGCGCTTGTGCGGCATGGCGGAGGAGCCTTTCTGGCCCTCCGAGAAATATTCCTCGGCCTCCAGCACTTCCGTGCGCTGCAAATGGCGGATCTCTATGGCGAGGCGCTCGATGGACGAGGCGACGACGCCGAGCGTGGCGAAGAACATGGCGTGACGGTCGCGCGGGATGACCTGGGTCGAGACCGGCTCCGGCGTCAGGCCCATTTTCGCGGCGACATGCTCTTCGACACGCGGGTCGATATTGGCGAAAGTGCCGACGGCGCCGGAAATGGCGCAGGTGGCGATTTCCTCGCGCGCCGCCACGAGGCGTTTGCGGGCGCGGGTGAATTCGGCATAGGCCTCGGCCATTTTCAGGCCGAAGGTCACCGGCTCGGCGTGGATGCCGTGCGAGCGGCCAATAGTCGGCGTGAGCTTGTGCTCGAAGGCGCGGCGCTCGATGGCGGCGAGCAGGTCGTCCACATCCTTGATGAGAATGTCGGCGGCGCGGGCGAGCTGGACCGAGAGGCAGGTGTCGAGCACGTCGGACGAGGTCATGCCCTGATGGACGAAGCGCGAATCCGGCCCGATGAATTCGGCGAGATGGGTCAGGAAGGCGATGACGTCATGTTTGGTGACGCGCTCGATCTCGTCGATACGGTCGACGTCGAAGGTGACGTGGCCGGCCTTTTCCCAGATCGCCTTGGCGCTTTCCTTCGGGATCACGCCGATCTCGGCGAGTGCGTCGCAGGCATGGGCCTCGATCTCGAACCAGATCTTGAACCGGGTCTGCGGCTCCCAGAGGGCGACCATTTCGGGGCGGGAATAGCGGGGGATCATGGGGGTGACTCTTGCTGGAAGGGATGTGAATCTTGGGGGCGGATTCCTTCTCCCCTTGCGGGAGAAGGTGGCGCGTCAGCGCCGGATGAGGGGTTCTTCGCCGGTTGCGTCCCCCTGATCCGTCTCGCCTGCGGCGAGCCACCTTCTCCCGCAAGGGGAGAAGGGAGGACCGTGTTATACGACTTCGCCCCGCGCCATCTGGGCGGCGAGGCGGAGGGCTTCGATGTTCTTTTTGTAATGCTCCGGGCCGCCCTTGAACACCGCCGAGCCGGCCACCAGCCAATTGGCGCCTGCCCCGATAATGTCCATCGCGTTTTCGGCCGTGACGCCGCCGTCGACTTCGAGATCGATCGGCCGCTCACCGATCATCGCTTTCAGCCGACGCAGCTTTTCGAGTGTGGCGGGGATGAATTTCTGGCCGCCGAAGCCGGGATTGACCGACATGACCAGGATCAGGTCGATATCGTCGAGCACATATTCGACCACATCTTCCGGCGTCGCCGGATTGAGCGAGACGCCGGCCTTCTTGCCCATCGCCCGGATCGCCTGCAGCGAGCGGTGCAGATGCGGGCCGGCCTCGGCATGGATCACGATATAATCCGAGCCGGCTTTGGCGAAGGCCTCCAGATAGGGATCGGCCGGCGAGATCATCAGGTGGACGTCGAAAATCTTGTCGGTGGTCGGGCGGATCGCCTTCACCACATCCGGCCCGATGGTGATATTGGGCACAAAATGACCATCCATGACATCGACATGGACGATATCGGCGCCGGCCGCGACAATGGCGCGGATTTCCTCGCCGAGTCTGGAGAAATCCGCCGAGAGGATGGATGGGGCGATTTTCAGCGGGCGCATGGTCGTTTCCTGCTGTTTCGTTGAAACCCGCTCCTACAGGATCGGCGGGCCCGCGTCCACACTTGCGCCCGTGGCGCCGCTGTTGCAAGGCTGTGTCAAAGCTAGCGCCGGGGCGGAACAAACGCCTCGCGCCAAGGGAATGTCGTCATGCGTCAGACCGATGTGCTCGTGCTTGGCGCCGGAATTGTCGGCGTCGCGGCCGCCCTGCAGATCCAGGCGCGCGGGCGCGGCGTGATCCTGGTGGACCGGCGCGGCGCCGGCGAGGAGACCTCGTTCGGCAATGCCGGCCTGATCGAGCGCGCCTCGATCTTTCCTTATCTCTTCCCGCGCGATTGGCGCGCTCTGGCGGTCTATGCGGTCAATGGCGCCAATGAGGCGCGCTATCATTTGCGCGACCTGCCTTATTTTGCGCCCTGGCTGCTGCGCTATTGGCGGGAGAGCGCGCCCGACCGCGCCTTTCGCAACGCCATGGCCGTGCGCCCGCTGATCGAGGCTTGCCTGAGCGAGCATGAAAAGCTGATGGCCCAGTCCGGCGCGCTGGGTCTGATGCGCAAGACCGGCTGGCTCAAATTGTTCCGTAGTGAGGAGACCTTCGCGGCGGGACAAGCGGCGGCGGAGAAGATCGAGCCCTATGGCCTCAAGGTGGCGCTCTATGACGCGGCGGCCTTGCGCGCGATCGAGCCCTCGCTGTCGGGCGTCCACGCCGCCGTGCATTATCTCGATCCGGCCTCGTTGTCGGATCCGCTGGCGCTGACGCAGAGCTATCTGGTCTTGTTCGAGCAGCGCGGCGGCGCGTTCCTGCGCGGCGACGCCAGGACCTTCCGGCCCGCCAGCGCCGGCTATGGCGTCGAGACGGAGCAGGGTGCGATTGTCGCGCGTGAGGCGGTGGTTTGTCTCGGACCCTGGGCCGATATCGTGACCGGGCCGCTCGGCTATGCCGTTCCGATGGCGGTCAAGCGGGGCTATCACATGCATTATGCGCCGGCGTCCGGCGCCGTGCTGAATCATCCGGCGCTCGACGCCGACAATGGTTTTCTGCTGGCGCCGATGGCGCGCGGGATACGCATGACCACCGGCGCCGAATTCGCGCGGCGTGACGCGCCGCCGGATTACACCCAGGTCGACGCCGGCGAGATTGTCGCGCGCAAACTGTTTCCGTTGGGGGAGAGGCTTGACGCGCAGCCCTGGATGGGGCGTCGCCCCTGCCTGCCCGATATGCTGCCGGTCATCGGACCGGCGCCGCGCCACAGGGGCCTGTGGTTCAATTTCGGTCACCAGCATCACGGGCTGACTCTGGCCGCCATTTCAGGACGGCTGCTGGCGGAAATGATGATCGGCGAAAAACCTTTCGCCGATCCGAAACCGTTTGCTATCGAGCGGTTCTGAGCCGCGGCCCCGGCCGGCGGCGGCTCGATCCGTCAGGTCACCAACGGCGATAGCCGCCATAATAGGGGTGGCGGTAGCCGCCGTAATAGGGGCGGCGATAATAGGGCCGCGGGCCATAGAAGCCGTAGGGACGATAGACGGGCCGGGGCGCGTAATAGCCGCCGCCGTAGCCATAGCCATTGGGGACGCAACGGCCCCACGGATTGACATGCCAGCCCGGGCCGCAGCGCCAGCCTGCCTGTTCGATCGGCGCGGCGATTCCGCCGGCGACCGGCGCAATGGGCATGGCGTCCGCCGTCGCCGCTCCGCCGAGGCTCGCGCCGAAAAGGGCGGCGGCGACCACGAAGCCTTTTCCGAAAAATGTCATTTCGTCTCTCCTGCACTAGAGTAATGCCAATATAATCAACGCAGATGAACCCGGCGTGAACTGGAGCATGAGCTGTGCGCCAGAGACGAAACGCGTCGCGGCGAAAAAAGTTTTCTGCCAGGCTCATGTTATAAAGAAGGCGGAAGCCGCCGCCCGGGG
>NZ_JAYSBG010000098.1:0-10794 GCF_041915505.1 Rhodoblastus sp.
CGCCTTGATGGCGGTCGCGGCCGCTCTGAGCGCCGTGTGGATGTTCGCACGGCTGCCGACCAATCCTATGCGCGATTTCCTGTCGATCCTGTTCCGCGCCTTCTACCGGCTGGAGGTGAAGGGGCGCGACAATATCGCCAAGGCCGGCCCCAACGCCATTATCGCGCTGAACCATGTCAGCTTTCTCGACGCCGCGCTGGCGCTGTCGCTGCTGGAAGACGAGCCGATCTTCGCCATCGATTCCAGCATTGCGCAACGCTGGTGGGTCAAGCCGTTCCTGCGTTTCGTGCGCGCCTTGCCGCTCGACCCGACCAAGCCGATGGCGACGCGCAGCCTGATCCAGGCCGTGCGCAAGGGCGAAACGCTCATCATCTTCCCGGAAGGCCGCCTCACCGTCACCGGCTCGCTGATGAAGGTCTATGACGGCGCCGGCATGATCGCGGAAAAGTCCGGCCGGATGGTGGTCCCGGCGCGCATCGAGGGGCTGGAATCCTCTATGTTCTCGCGGCTCGCACGGGATCAGGCGCGGCGCCGCCTGCTGCCCAAGGTCACAGTGACCATTCTGGAGCCGATCGAATTGAAGGTGGACGACAGCCTGCGCGGCAAGGCCCGGCGCCAGGCGGCGGGCGCGGCGCTCTATCAGGTCATGTCCGACCTCTATTTCAAGACCGCGAATCTCGACCAGACCATATTCACCGCCATCGCCGCCGCCGCCGACAGGCACGGCATGGGGCGGATCGCGCTGGAAGACCCGACTTCCCCTGCCCTCAGCTATCGCAAGCTGCTGGTCGGCGCCCGCGTGCTCGGCGAAAAGCTCAGCCCCCTGGCGCCGGCCGGCCAGTCCATCGGCCTGATGCTGCCCAACGCCAATGGCGCCGGCGCCGCCTTTCTCGGGCTGATTTCCGCCAATCGCCCGCCGGCCATGATCAATTTTTCAGCCGGCCCCGCCAATGTGCTTTCGGCCTGCGCCGCGACGGAGGTGAAAACCATCGTCACCTCGCGCGCCTTCATCGAAAAGGCCAAGCTGCAGGGCCTGGTCGAAAAGGTCGGCGAACAGATCGCCTTCATCTATCTGGAAGATGTGCGCGAAACGGTCACGACGCTCGACAAATGGCGCGGGCTGCTGCGCTCCGGCGCGCCGATCGTCAAGGCTCGCCCGGAAGATCGCGCGGTGGTCCTGTTCACGTCGGGTTCCGAGGGGACTCCGAAAGGCGTCGTGCTGTCACATCGCAACATTCTGTCCAATGTCGCGCAATGCGCGTCGCGGATCGACTTCGGCCGCCGCGACCGGCTGTTCAACGTGCTGCCGATCTTCCATTCCTTCGGACTGACAGGCGGCCTCGTGCTGCCGCTGGTCCACGGCGTGCCGATCTATCTCTATCCCTCGCCGCTCCATTACCGGGTCATTCCGGAACTGATCTATGCGACCAACGCCACGATCATGTTCGGTACGGACACCTTGCTGAACGGCTACGCCCGCTCCGCGCATCCCTACGACCTGCGTTCGCTGCGTTACATCATCGGCGGCGCCGAAGCCGTGAAGGATTCAACCCGGCGACTCTATGCGGAGAAATTCGGCCTGCGCATTCTGGAGGGTTATGGCGTCACCGAAACCTCCCCGGTTCTGGCGCTGAATACGCCCATGTTCAACCACTTCGGCACGGTTGGGCGGCTCTGCCCCGGCGTCGAGGCGCGGCTGGAGCGGATCGAGGGCATCGAGGATGGCGCGCGGCTTCATGTGCGCGGACCGAATGTCATGCTCGGCTATCTGCGCGCGGAAAAGCCCGGCGTGCTGGAGCCGCCGCCGGAAGGCTGGTACGACACGGGCGACATCGTGGCGATCGACCGCGACGGCTTCGTCGCGATCAAGGGCCGCGCCAAACGCTTCGCCAAGGTCGGCGGCGAAATGATCTCGCTGGCGGCAGTGGAGGCGCTGGCCGCCTTGTGCTGGCCGGAGGCGAAAGTCGCGGCGGTGGCGCTGCCCGATCCGCGCAAGGGCGAAAAGATCATCCTCTGCACGGAGAAAGTCGGGGCGAGCCGCGCCGAATTCATGGCCGCGGCCAAGGCGCAGGGCGCGACCGAACTGATGTTCCCCGCCCAGGTTCTCGTCATGGACAAGCTGCCGCTGCTCGGCTCGGGCAAGACCGATTATCCTGCCATAACCAAGGCCGTGACGGAAAAGCTGGCGGCCTGATCGGCGCTTCCAGAACGGTCGACGCGATCATGGCCGGGCTCGTTCCCGCCATGGCCGGGACAAGCTCGGGCCTGACGGCTTCCTTAATCATCCACCATCGAACCGCCGCCTTTTTAAGAACAACTTAAGAAATCTGGCCCGATTATTGCTGCACTGCACACTGGAAAACGAGGCGCACGTCAAAGGAGCATTCCATGTGTGAAATAATCGATTTCCAGTCGCGCAGAGGGGATTTCCTGCGCCGCAAGGCCGAGAAATATGCCGAAAACCTCGGTCATCAGACCGCGCGGGTCGCCTGGCTCAAGGACAATGGCGCCCCGCTCGCGGAGCAGGTCCGGGCCGCTCTGGACGCCGGCAAGGCCGATACGGACTGGCGCGAAATTGAGCAGACCCTGGCCGGATTGGTCGACGCGCCGCAGGGCGTCCTGCAAAACTGAGACGCCTTTTCAGGCGGCGTCGCCGGGCGCCAGGGCCGCATAATCGATCTTGTCGTCGAAAAATTGCGACGAGATCTGGTCGACGCTGGCGATATGGTTCGCCAGCAATTGCGCCAGAGCGTAACCGATAAGATGGCGGCGCATGGCCGGCTCCGCCCGCGCGAAGGACTCGCGCAATTTTTCGGCCTCGGCGAGCAACGCCGCATGCTGGCTGCGATGGCAAGGCAGGATCGGCACGCCGACCCGCTCCATCTCCGCCTCCTCCCGCGTAAAATGGGCGCGGATTTCGTCAAGTATCGCATCGAGATAAGCCTGCAATGCGTCGTCGGCGAGCGCCGGAACGCGCGCGAACATCTGTTCCAGCGCAAAATGATCCTCGTCCATCACGCGGACGCCAAGCGGCAATTGGGGCAGGTTCATCGGATCCTCATCGGGGCGACGGTTATCATTTGAGGCGCGGCCGCGCCAGCGCCGGGCCATAGAGCGCGGCGAAACCGAGAAAGGCGGCGAGCCAAGCGAAAGCGGCGGCATGGAGCAAAGCGAAGCTCCATTGCGGCGCGAGCGCGGCCCCGATCCGCGCGGCGGCGGCCACCAGAACGGCGGCATAGAGCGCCTTGGTGCCCCAGCCGGCGTGAAGCGCGCGCCCGGTGTGGCCGAGGCTGGCGCGGGTCATCACCGCGAGAGTCATGCCGCCGACGGCGCCGACGGCCCAGGCGTGCAGCCCGGCGCTGGCGGGAACGTCCGGCAGGAAGGCGGCGAGCCCGCCCAGCACGAAACCGATCGGCACGAAGATAAAAGCCAGATGCAGGATGGCGACCAGAGCGTCGCCGACGGTGCGGTCGCCCGCCCAGCGCGCCAGCCGCGCGAAATTCAGCAGGCCGGCGGCAATCAGGGCCAGCCCGACGGCATGGCTGTCCGGCGCGACAATCCAGCCCACCAAGGCGGTAGCCGAGACCGCCATGCAGATCCCGTCGAAACGCCCGAATTTCTCCGGCAGGCGGCCGGCGCCGCGGCGTTGCAGGAAGGTGTGGGTGAAACTCGGCACGATGCGGCCGCCGATCAGCATGATGAGCATGACCAGCACCGCCAACGCGAGGCGCCGGCCGTGGATCGCATCGCCGGTCAGATGCGCCTCGACATGGAACAGAACATTGGCCGCGAGCAGCAGCACGACCACGACCAGCACCCGCGCGTTGCGCCAGTTCTTGCCGGCGGCGATTTCGCGGGCGATGGCGGCGCAAAGCAGCGCGAGGAAGGCGCAATCGATCACGGCGACGACGGCCCAGCCCAGCCCGGCGGACAAGGCCATCGCCATGCGCCCGGCGAACCAGACTGCAAACAGGATCAGCAGCGGACGGCCCCGCAGCGGGAGGCGCCCGGTCCAGTTGGGAACCGCCGTCAGCAGGAAGCCCGCGACCACTGCGCCGCCGTAGCCGAATAGAGCCTCATGAGCGTGCCAGTCCATCGGCTGGAAGGCGTTGGGCAGGCTCATCTCGCCGAAATATTGCGGCAGCCAGACAATGACCGCCACCGCCGCCCATACGGCGCCGGAGAGGAAAAAAGGTCGGAAGCCGTAACTCAGAATGGCGGGGCCGTCCGCAAGACGGCGGCTGGCGTCGGACATGACAGCTCCTTGGTCGCTCGCGACACTTTTGCTAAACCTTGTGCAAGGCCGCGACCTTGCGCGAGGGCAAACAGGGCGGCGGATTTTAAAGGACAAGCCATGGCGCGGCTCGACCGCTCACTGATCGCCGATTGCCCGGCCTTCGCCGGCCTGAACGCGGCGGCTCTGGACGACATTCTGGCGCGGGCGCAAATCCTGCGCCTGCCGAAGGGCGAGACCGCCTTCCAGCAGGGCCAGACGGCCGACCGCTTCTTCCTGCTGCTGCACGGGCGGCTGCGCGTGACTCGCATCAATACGCAGGGCGCGCAAATTCTGGTCCGCTTCGTCGCGCCAAACGATCTGTTCGGCGTCGCGATGGCGATCGGCGCGCCGGCCTATCCGGGCACGGCGACGGCGGCGGTCGATTCGCTGGCTCTCGCCTGGCCCAACGCCGCCTGGGCGGAACTGATCGCCGCCTATCCGACCGTCGCGATCAAAGCGATGCAATCGATCGGCGGGAGGCTGCAGGATACGCAGGAGCGGGTGCTGGACCTTTCGACCCAGCATGTCGAGCAGCGAATCGCCGGCGCGGTGCTGAAGCTGGCGCGGCAGGCTGGACGCGAAACCGAGGGCGGCACGCTGATCGACTTCCCGCTGTCGCGGCAGGATCTCGCCGAAATGACCGGCGCGACGCTGCATACCGTCAGCCGCACGCTCAGCGCCTGGGAGGCCAAGGGGCTGGTCGATTGCGGCCGGCAGAAGGTCGTGGTGCGCGACGTGCGCGGCCTCGAGGCCATCGCCAGCAAGGAGACGTGACCGCGCCGGCTCAGGCCTGCAGCACGTAAGAGCCCGGCGCAGCCGCAAGCGCCGGATAGCCCTTGTCCGGCGCGCCCATCGACGGCGGCCCGACCTTGCGGCCCTGCGACCGCCCGTCGAGCCAGGCCAGCCATTCCGGCCACCACGAGCCCTGCTCGACCTTGGCGGTCTCGCGCCATGAATCCGGGCCGACATAATGCGCGCCGGCCGGGCGATGGGAGACGCGATAGCGCCGGCCGGCATGGCCCGGTTCGCTGACGATGCCGGCATTGTGCCCGCCGCTGGTCAGGACGAAGGTCGTGTCCACATCGTCGAGCAGATTGATCTTGTAGACCGACCGCCAGGGCGCGACATGGTCTTTTTCGGTCGCCACCACGAAGAGCGGCGTGTTGATGTCGCCGAGCGAAATCGGTTCGCCGCCATCGACCTTGTAGCGCCCCTCGAACAGGTCGTTGTTGAGGAAAAGCTCGCGCAGATATTGGCTGTGCATCTTGTAGGGCAGCCGGGTGCCGTCGGCGTTCCAGGCCATCAGGTCGTTCAGCGGCGTATGGCGGCCCATCAGATATTCATGGACCATGCGCGACCAGATCAGGTCGCTCGACCGCAGCAACTGGAAGGTCCCGGCCATCTGTTTGGAATCGAGATAGCCCTGCTCCCACATGATGTCTTCGAGGAAATTGAGCTGGCTGTCGTCGATGAACAAAGTCAACTCTCCGGCCTCGGTGAAATCGGTCTGCGCGGCGAACAGCGTGGTGGAATTGAGCGTCTTGTCGCCCTGCTGGGCCAGATAGGAGGCGGCTATGGCCAGCAGCGTGCCGCCAAGGCAGTAGCCGACCGCATCGACCTTCGCCCCCGGCACGATGGCGCCGATGGCCTTCAGCGCCTCCAGCACGCCGAGATGCAGATAATCGTCGAAGCCGAGGTCGCGATCCTCGGCGCTCGGGTTGCGCCAGGAAATCATGAAGACCGTATGGCCGTGATCGACCAGATATTTGACCAGCGAATTTCCCGGCGACAAGTCGAGGATGTAATATTTCATGATCCAGGCCGGCACGAACAGCACCGGTTCGGCCTGAACCTCGCTCGTCGTCGGGCTATATTGGATCAGTTCGATCAGCCGGTTGCGATAGACCACCGCGCCGGGCGTGACCGCCACCGTCTCGCCGGGGCGGAAATGCTCCGCGCCAATCGGCGGCTTGTCGCCCGCCTCGCGCTCCCAATCCGCCCAGAAATTCGTCGCGCCGCGCGCGAGATTCTGGCCGCCTTCCGCCAGCGTCGCCTGCAGCACTTCCGGATTGGTCGCCACGAAATTGACCGGCGAAACCATGTCCAGCGCCTGCCGCGCCATGAAATTCACGAGCTGCTCGTGATGCGGCGAGACGCCGCGAATCCCGGTGGTAGCGCTGTGCCACCATTGCTGATTGAGCAGGAACCATTGCTGGAACAGGTTGAACGGCGGCTTCTTCCAGGCCTCGCCCCGGAAGCGCGAATCCTGCGGCAGCGGCTCTATGCAGGGCTCGCAGGACGGATCGGTCACGGCCCTCATGGCGTAATTGGCGAAACGCAAAGCCTTGCGGTAGCCTTTTTGCGCGAGCTGCTGCTGTTTGGCCGGAGAAGACCAGAAATGAATCGCCCAATCGGCATAAGCGAGCCACAGCGAGGCCGGCGACAGGCCCAGAGTATAGCGCGCGAGGCCGGCGTGAAGCAGCCGGTCAAGCGGGGTCGGCGGCTCCGCCTCGGGCGCGGCGGCCGGCGGGGGCGCCGGGACCGACAAGGGCGCGAGAACCGGCGGGGGCGCGGCCACCACCGGGAGCTGGCCCCGCGCGACTTCCGCGACCGCCAAAGCCGGCTCCGGCGCCGCCACGGCGCGGCGCCGCGCCCGCGTGGCTGCTGGCGCTCCCGACGACGACCCTGCACCACTCGCGCTTTTCGACGGCTTCCTCATCGCATTCCTCTCCCGCACCGCCCTCCGGCCTGCGCCGGAAGGAACGCGGCCATATTGCGCGACCAGCCGGCCCTCAGGAAAGGGGCTATGTCAAAAGAACGTGGCTGGGACGACAAAAGCGATTTGCACATTTGCACTCAAGCTCGGCGCGGCAACCCGGCGTTCATGAAATTGTGGAAATCGAGGTGAAAATTCTACCCAGAGTGCGGCTAATATGGCCAGCCGGATATGGGAGAGAGACGACATGACGATCAAGGACATCCTGCTTCATCTCGGTCCCGACGCGCCGGCCGGATTCGCTCTGTCGCTGGCCGAACGAATGGGCGCTCATGTCACGGCGGCGACGGTGGTGATCGACATTCCCGCTCCCGTTCCGGATCCGGCCGGCCTCGCCGCCGGCTGGAATTTCACCGATTACGAGCCCTTCGAAAAGATCGCCGCTCTGCGGCGCTCCGCCGCCGAACAGGATTATGCGCGTTTCGCGGCCGCGGCGCCGGCGGGCGTCGCTACGGAATCGGTCATGATCGAAGCCTATCTGGAGCGGGCCGGCGACGAATTCGCGCGGTTGGCGCGGCATTTCGACCTGACGATCATCGCGCGCGACGACGGCGCGGCCGGCGGCCAAAGCGGCCCCCTCCTCTCCAGCGCGCTGTTCGGCTCCGGGCGGCCGCTGTTCATCGCCCCGCCGGGCCATGAGGGGCCGGCGGGGCTCGACCGCGCGCTGGTCTGCTGGAACGCTAGCGCGCAGGCGGCGCGAGCGCTTTCCTCC
This sequence comes from Rhodoblastus sp., assembly GCF_041915505.1. Taxonomy (GTDB): domain Bacteria; phylum Pseudomonadota; class Alphaproteobacteria; order Rhizobiales; family Beijerinckiaceae; genus Rhodoblastus. Next base: position 7,765 of record NZ_JAYSBG010000098.1, read on the forward strand.
GCCTTGCCGCTGCTCCGCGCGGCGGGGAGCGTCGAAGTGCTTTGCGTCTCCGACGCGGACGCGCCCAGCCGCGACCTGCCCGGCTTCAACATCGCGCGCCATCTCGCCCGCCACGGCGTCGCCGCGACCCTGCGCGACATAACGACCGCGCAGGATGCGGCCTCGGCCATCCTCGGCCATGCGGCCGACAGCGCGGCGGATTTTCTGGTGATGGGCGGCTATGGCCATTGGCGCCTGAGCGAGATGATCCTCGGCGGAACCACCCGCGCCATCCTCGGCGCCGCGCCGATCCCCGTTTTCATCGCCCATTGAGCCGCCGCCCGGCGCGGCCGGCGGCGTTTGCGCTCTTTTCATCTCTTTGTGCAATGCTGACACTGCATCGGGCGCAAACGCGCCTTGGACTTTCCGCCTGCGCCACCAAGAGAAATGAAACCGGAGCGGGAGAAAAACGATGTATGCCGCGCTGTCTCTCGACCAGATCAAGCATCATCTGGGCGGCGAAGAGCGTCTCGCCGCCATCGGCGCCTATGAATTCAGCGTCGACCCATCGCATGTCACTTTCCGGCTCGGCCGCCCCAACCCGAACCGCGTGCGCACCGTAACCGTGTCATTCGAGCCGAACGGCAAGTTCGGGATGGAATGTTTCGGCGCGCTTGAACCCGGCGCCTTCCGCGCGCGGCGCGTCGGCGGCGCCTCGGAGATCCTGCCCGAAAATCTCGCCACCGTTCTCGGCAAGCTGACGGGCATCGACGATTTGCACCACCGCCATTTCTGACGACGCGGTTCAGGCGCAATCGCATTCCTGCGCGAAATCGCCCGCGAACTCGCGCCAGGCGTCGAGATTGCGGCGCGGTACGCCGATGACCACCGCGACGCCAAGCGCCAGGGCGTCCGAAATGACGCAGCGGAAGCCGCCGCCCTCGGCTTCGGTCTTGCCGAATTTATTGAGCAGGACGACATCGCATTCGGGCAGGCTTTGCAGCGCCAAGGCGCAGGCGCGGGTGAGGCCGTCGAGATCGAGCCGGCAGCCGCGCGCGAAGGCGCCGCGATCCTGCGAAATCCGGATCGTCTCGCCGCTCGCGAGATCCTCCAGCAGCATGTCGCATTTCCGGCCCGGCGCGGCGGGCGGCGGCTCCCGCTCGATCACGCCGCCGAGCCGCGAGCCCTGCGCGCGGGCGCGGGCCGCAAGCGCGCGAAACAGGTCGCCGATCGCGAAGCCTTCGTCATAGACCAGCGCCGTCAACGGCCCCGCGAGCGGATCGACGTCCCAGCGGGGCGCGAAATGTTCAATCGTCACCGGCGCGTTCATCGCCCTTCCTCTCACCCAAGCCCTTGCCTCAAGCTCTTCTCAAGCCCTTGCCCGGGCGCCCGCGAGCGCAACGCCGCGAAGGTCCGCCAGTCCGGCCAGATGCGCGATATAGCCCGCAATCGCCTGCCGTTCGCGGCTTTCGGAAAGATAGCCGGCAATCCGCTCGCGCGCCAGTTCGAACGGCAGGTCGCGCCCCTCGATCTTGCGGTCCAGTCGCAGGATGTGGAAGCCGTAGCGCGTGCGGACCGGCTCGTCCGACACGGCGCCCGACGCCATGGCGAACAAAGCTTGCTCGAACTCCGGGACCATCTGGCCACGCGCGATCTGGCCGAGATTGCCGCCGGCTTCGCGCGACGGGCAAGCCGACAGGGCCCGGGCAGCGTCGGCGAAGCCGGACGGGTCCCGCTTCAGCGCGGCGATCAGCGCGCGGGCGGCTTCAAGCGCCTCAGCCTCGTTTTCCGGCGTCGCCGCGATCAGGATATGAGCCGCCTCGTAGAGATCGGCGGAGCGGAAGCGGCCGCGATTGTTGTCGTAATAGCGGCGGCAGTTTTCCTCGTCGGGCGCGTCCTGCGGGATCGCCTGGGCGACCACCGCGCGGATCAGCGCGTCCTCATCGGTTTCGCGGCGGCCATTGGCGTCTGTTTCAGGCGCCGGCGACAGACCGAGCCGGCGCGCCTCCTGCAGCAGCAACTCGCGGATGGCGAGCGCGCGGGCGGCGGCCGCGAAGGCCTCCGCCGGCGAGGACGCCGCGTGATTTTGCGCTTCGGCGGCGATGAGATCGTGCGGCAGCACGGTTCCATTGACGCTGATTTCCTTGCGGCCCGAGAAGGCGTCGGGCGATTTGACGGCGCAGGCGCTCATGGCCCTCACTCCCCTGCCGCGAGGGTCTTGCGCGTGCGCACGACCTGATAGCCCTGCCGGCCGAGATACCAGATCGGCGCCGACCAGACATGGACCAGCCGCGTGAAGGGGAAGATCAGGAAGATCGTCATGCCCAGCACGAGATGCAGTTTGAAGATCGGGCTCACATCAGCGACCGCTTCCCAGTTGTCGCTCCGCAGCGTGAACACGCCCTGCGCCCAGGTCATGAATTTCACCATTTCGTGCCCGTCGAGATGATTGAGCGAGACGAAAATGGTGGACAGCCCCAGCAGCAATTGCGCCAGCAGGATGAACAGGATCGCGATGTCGCTGAAGGACGAGGTGGCGCGGATGCGCGGATCGGTCAGGCGCCGGTGCAGCAGCAGCACGAGGCCGACCAGGCACATCACGCCCGCGACGCCGCCGACGACGATAGCGAGCATTTGCTTGAAGGAGTGCGGAATGCCGAGCGCGTCGAAGATCGCGATCGGCGTCAGCAGGCCGACGAGATGGCCGAAGAAAATGACCAGGATGCCGATGTGGAACAGGTTGGAGCCCCACATCAATTGCTTGCGGCGCAGGAGCTGCGACGAGCCTGAGCGCCAGCTATATTGCTCGCGGTCGAAGCGGATGGCGCTGCCGAGCAGGAACACGGTCAGGCAGAGATAGGGATACCAGCCGAACAGCAGGTGATTGAGATAGTCAGCCATGGCGACCGTCCTCCGGCGCTTGGTGAGATTGCGCTTGGTGAGAATGCGAATGGGTGAAAGCGGTGCGGGGCGTCGGATTTTGAACGATTCCCGGCGCCGGGCGCCGCGCCTGCCGCAATTTGGCGGCGAGCCCGTCATGGCCGCAATCGC
>NZ_JAYSBG010000099.1:0-10712 GCF_041915505.1 Rhodoblastus sp.
TGTTCTCGCCCTTCGGAGCCTCGACGCCGGAGTTCAACTACGATCTCGACCGCACCAAGGCCAAGCTGCTGGGGCTCAATCTGCCGGACGTGTTCAACACGCTGCAGATCTATCTCGGCTCGCTTTACGTGAACGACTTCAACCTGTTCGGCCGCACCTTCCGTGTCACCCTGCAGGCGGATGAAGCCTCGCGCGCCGATCCCTCGGCCATTTCACGGCTCTATGTGCGCAACGCCTCGGGCGGCATGGTTCCGCTTTCGACGCTCGGCTCGCTGCGCGCCATTGTCGGGCCGGAAACCGTGACCCATTACAACAATTACGCGTCGGCGCTGATCAATGGCGGCGCGGCGCCCGGCTATAGTTCGGGGCAAGCCGTGGCGGCGATGCAACGCGCCGCTGCGACGGTCCTGCCGCGCGACTATTCCTTCGAATGGACCGGCGTGACCCTGCAGGAGCTGCGCGCGGGCTCGGTGGCCTCGCTGATCTTCGGACTGGCCTTGGTCTTCGTGTTCCTGATCCTCGCCGCGCAATATGAAAGCTGGACGATGCCTTTCGTCGTCCTGCTGGCGGTGCCGCTGGCTCTGTTCGGCGCGGTCCTCGCGATCTCGCTGCGCGGGATCGAGATCGACGTCTATTCGCAGATCGGCTTCGTGATGCTGATCGGCCTTGCCGCGAAAAACGCGATCCTGATCGTGGAATTCGCGCGTCGGCTGCGCGAGGAAGGCTATGGCATCGTCGAGGCGGCTGCGGAGGCCGGACGCCTCCGCCTGCGGCCGATCCTGATGACGGCTTTCGCCTTCATCCTCGGCGTCACGCCGCTGATGGTCGCGACCGGCGCCGGCGCCGCAAGCCGCCGCTCGATCGGCACCACCGTCTTCGGCGGCATGCTGGCGGCGACGGCGCTGACCCTGCTGTTCGTGCCGGTCTTCTATTATTTCATCGAGCGGCTGCGCGAACGCGGCTTCTCGCGCCTTCCCGAACAAGACGCCCTGCCGGCGCAGCCCAGCGCGGCGGAATGAATTGGAGCAAGTGACCGATGAAAGCTCAAAAGCTGATCGCAACCGCGCTGTCGCTCACTGTAGCGGGCGCCGGACTTTTCGTTCTGACCCACGACGCGCGCCACGCCGGCGGTGAAGGCCAGGCGCGGGCGGCCGCGCCCATGCCGCCCATGCCCGTGCCGGTCGCGGCGGTGGTGAAGAAAACCATTCCCGTGACGCTGGATTATGCGGCGCGCACGGAATCCCTGCAGAACGTGGCCTTGCAGGTCCGGGTATCGGGCTATTTGCAGCAACAGGTCGCGGCCGACGGCGCCGACGTGAAGGCGGGCGACCTGCTCTACCGGATCGACCCGCGCGATTATCAGGCCGCGCTCGATCAGGCCCGCGCCAATGAACAGCGCGAGATCGCGGCGCTGGATTACGCCCGCATCAATCTCGAACGCGGCGGCAAGCTGGCCCAGACCGGCTTTCTCGCCAAGGATTCCTACGACCAGCGCACCAGCGCGCTGAAACAGGCCGAGGCCGCCGTCGCCGCCGCCAAGGCCGCCGTGCGCGCCGCGGAGCTTAATCTCGAATATACCGAGATCCGCGCGCCCTTCTCGGGACGCATCGGCCGCAACCAGGCGCCGATCGGCGCGTTGGTCAGCCCCGCCGGGCCGCCGCTCAACACCTTGGTTCAGCTCGACCCGATCTATGTCACCTTCAGCCCGAGCGAGACCGACCTTGCCGCCATCGAGGAGGCGCGCAAGGCCGGCCCGGTCAAGGCCGATATCCTGACGGAGAAGGGCGAGGCGGGCCGTCTGGGCGAATTGCGCTTCCTGAACAATAGCGTCGACCAGTCGACCGGCACGATCACCGCGCGCGCCATCGTGGACAATCACGATTTCTCGCTGCTGCCCGGACAATACGTGCGCGTGCGGCTGCATCTGCGCGAAAATCCCGACGCGCTGATGGCGCCGGCGGCGGCGGTTGGTTCGGGCCAGCTCGGCAAATATCTCTATGTCGTGGGCAAGGACAATGTCGTCGAACAGCGCATGGTGGCGCTCGGCCCGACCTTCCAGGGCCTGGTCGCCATCACGCGCGGCGTCGCCGAAGGCGATCGCGTGATCGAGGGCAATTTGCAGAAGATCGGCCCGGGAATGCCGGTCATGCCGCTTCCTTCCACGAACTGACCGGCCGGAGTCTCCCCCCTCAGCCGGCCAGCCGGGCGGCGTCGCTTGCGACGCCGCCTTCGGCGCGCTCGTCCAACAGTTCCGCGACCGTCAGCGGGCGTCCGGCGTCGTGGCAGAGCCGCCCGATGTGCCTTTTGTGAAAATGCGGGTGATAGGTGACTTCCTGCCCGACCCATTCGGGTATTTCGAAAGCCTGATTTTCGCTTTGCAGCTCGATTTCGGCCAGCACAATGCCGGAGAGCCGGCCGTCATAGACATCCACCTGCCAGGTGTTTCCGCCATGGAGAACCTGGTATCGCGTCTTCTCGAAAATCTTGTCGTCGCAAATGTGGACGAGCATGTCTTCGGCGTCCGCGCGCGGGATTTCATATTCATATTCGAGACGGCTCGGACCGGCGCGGTCGGTCTTGACCGTCAGCCATGCGGCCCGCTGTCCCAGCCGAACGCGCACCTTGGCGCCGTTATGTTCGCTGACCACCCCATCGCGGATCAGATCGCTGTCGATGATCGCATGGCGCCAAGAGTCGCCCGTGACCAGGAATTTGCGCTCGATTTCAAAGGACATTGCAATCCTTCCACCAACAAACGCCCATGGGACGAGGCGCCCGCGCGCCGAGCGTCATCCCAATGTCACGTCAATGTCATCCGGCGCGGGATGATTTAAGAATCGAATTTGGCGTCGGTCAAGGCGTCCGGGAACGGACCGCCCCTGCCCCACCCCGCCTTCACGCGACGACCTTGCGGTACAAATGCCAGGTGGCGTGGCCGAGCACCGGAAAGACAATGATCAGGCCGATCAGCAGCGGCGCCATCGCCACAGCCAGCGAGGCCGCGACGATCACGCCCCAGGCCAGAATCGGGCCCGGGCTTGCGCGCATGGCGCGAACCGAAGCGGCGATCGCCGTCAGGACGCCGACGCGCCGGTCGAGCAAGAGCGGAAACGAGACGACGCCGACCGCCAGCACGACCAAAGCGAAGATCAGTCCCGCCCCCAGCCCGAAGCCGACCAGCCGCCATCCCGCCGTACTATGCAGGATGTCATGACCGAAGGCGGCCAGCGACACCGGCATTTTCGGCCCGAGCGTATGGTCGTAGACCAGCATCGCCGTCGCCAGCCAGAGAGCGAACACAGCGGCGAGCAACAGGCCGAGCTTGAAGATCGCGGCGGCGTTCGACGAGGCGAAAATGCGCGCCGCATCGGCCCATGAAACCGCATCGCCCTGCTCCCGCCGCCGGCTCATCTCATAGAGCCAGACCGCCGCGAAAGGCCCGATCAGGACAAAGCCGGCGAAGACCGGGAAGATCAGCGGCAGCAGGCCGGAACTGGACAGCAGATAGGCCAGGGTCAGACCGGCCAGCGGATAAAAAAAGCAGAGGAAGACGACGTCGTCGCGAAAGGCCAGAAAATCGTCCCAGCCTTTCCGCAGCGCATCGCCAAGATCCGCATAAGCGATGGGCCGCACCTGGATCGGCGCGAGCGAAGGGTCGACGTCGGTGTGAAGGAGCGCGTGGCCGGTCGACAGCAGAACCTGTCCCGTCGCGGCGATCTGCGTCGCGCCCCATTCGGCCGGATGTTTGATCCGCATCGGAAAGTCCTCCCGAACCTGTGGTCGAGAGATCGCGGCTTCGGTAAAGCGGAGTCAGCGTGATCGCAATTTTCCGCGATCTCCAAACTCGCCCCTCATGATAGACCTACGCGAGCGCGATGTCATGCTGCGCAAAGCCGCAGGTCCGATATTGCCGGCGCGACGGAACGTCCGGGGCCGCAGCTTTGTTATAGTCCGGAATGGACCGCGTCCCCGGACATGCGGGAACGAAGGACCAGCCCCGCGCGCCCCGTTTCGCCGCAGCGCCTGCCCGGCCGGGCGGATCGGCGTCCACCCTTCCACAAGCAAGGGCCCGGCGGGGTTCGTCTCCGACGCTCTCGCGCGATCGGTCGTCCGTCGGCGCGAAAGGCCGGGAGGAGCGCGGTCGACCGGAAAAAGGGAGCAGTCCCGTGATCACCCTCTCACATGGCGGCGGCGCGACGCCGTCCCTGCCCTATGCGGATCGGGTCCGCCTTGTCGGCGCCGATCAACCCTATCTATGGCTTTCCGCAGGCTGGAGCGACTTTCTCACGGCCCCGGCGGCGAGCTTGGCCTATGGCCTGATCTTCGTCGTGATCGGATTCGCCTTGACCTATGGCCTGTGGGCGACTGACAAGATCTATATGCTGCTGCCGCTCGCCAGCGGCTTCATGCTGCTGGTGCCGCTGCTGTCGCTCGGCTTTCACGCCATCAGCCGCGACCTCGACCAGCGCCGGCAGCCGACCTTCCTGCGCGCGCTGACCGCCTGGCAAGACAATGCCGGCTCCATCATCAATGCGGCGCTGGCCTTCATGTTCGTGTTCCTGCTGTGGACCCGGCTGTCACAGATCGTCTTCGCGCTGACGTTCCCGTCCGACGCGACGCTCGACATTCCCGGCCTGCTCCGGGCGACCTTCCTGACCGCCAACGGCCTGGAATTCCTCGCCTTGTTCCTCGCGCTCGGCGCCTGCCTCGCGGCCCTGACCTTCATGGGCGGCGTGTTCGCCTTGCCGATGATGCTGGATCGCAAGGTCGGCGTGGTCGAAGGGGTGGCGACGAGCTTCACCGCCTGCCTGATGAATCCGCGCCCCATGGCGCTGTTCGCCGGCCTGGTCATTCTGCTGCTCGCCGGCGGCATGGCGCTTGGCTTTATCGGGCTCGCCGTCACCCTGCCCGTGATCGGCCATGCGAGCTGGCGCGCCTATCAGGCCGTGATCGCGCCATGAGTCCATCAGGATGAGCGACCGGCGTCGAAACGAACAAGGGAGATGACCATGGGCGCTCGAAAGAAACATCCGCGCGGCGACCGGCCGCCGCAGACCCATCCGGAAACGGCCGAACACAAGGACGCGCCGAAGACCGAACCGGCGGAGCCATGGGACGACGTGTCGGAAGCGTCTTGGGAATCCTTTCCCGCCAGCGATCCGCCATCGTGGACCATGCGACGCCCGCAGGAGGCGCCGCGGCCTTCGCCAAAAAACCGCTAGCATTGCGCGTCACTTTGCGGCGACATTCGAGCAAGACCGCCGCCGGCGGCATAGCTGAGGAAGGGATGTCGACCGGATGAACGAGCGCGCTTCGGTCCTGAACGGCGGCGTCTCCTATGTCCGGCCGTCCGCGACTAGCCCCTGGGGGACCTTCATCGCGCAGGTGGAGCGGGCCGCGCCTTTTCTCGGCCCGCTCTCTTATCTGACAGAGACGTTGCGCTGGCCCAAGCGCGTCCTGATCGTCGACGTGCCCATCGAAATGGATGACGGCTCCATCGGCCATTTCGAGGGCTATCGCGTCCAGCACAATCTGTCGCGCGGCCCCGGCAAGGGCGGCGTTCGCTTTCATCCCGCGGTCACGCTTGAGGAAGTGATGGCGCTGGCCGGCTGGATGACGGTCAAGAACGCCGCCATCAACCTTCCGTTCGGCGGCGCCAAGGGTGGCGTCCGCATCGATCCGAAGGCTCTGTCAAGCAAGGAACTCGAACGCGTCACAAGGCGCTACACCAGCGAAATCGGCCCGATCATCGGGCCGCAGAAGGACATTCCGGCGCCCGACGTCAATACCGACGCCCAGATCATGGCCTGGATGATGGACACCTATGACATGAACACCGGCCTCGCCAGCACCGGCGTGGTAACCGGCAAGCCGGTCCATCTCGGCGGCTCGCTGGGCCGGGTCAAGGCGACCGGACGCGGCGTGTTCGTCGTCGGCTGCGCGGCCATGCGGCGGCTGGCCATGCCGGTCGAGGGCGCGCGCGTCGCAATCCAGGGCTTCGGCAATGTCGGTTCGGTCGCCGCCGATCTTTTCGCCGGCGCCGGCGCGCGCATTGTCGCCATTCAGGATTCCGGCGGCGCCATCGCCAACGCCAACGGCCTCTCGATCGCCGAACTGGCCGCCCACCGGCATCGCGAGGGCGGCGTCTCGGGATTTCCCGGCGGCGAGACCATCGAGCGCGAGGCGTTCTGGGACATCCCCTGCGACGTTCTCATTCCCGCCGCGCTCGAAGGCCAGTTGACGGCCGCGCGCGCCGCCCGCACCACGGCGCGTCTGGTGCTGGAAGGCGCCAATGGACCGACCGTGCCCGAAGCCGACGACATCCTGGCCTCGCGCGGAATCACCGTCGCGCCGGACGTCATCTGCAACGCCGGCGGCGTGACCGTCAGCTATTTCGAATGGGTGCAGGATTTCGCCAGCTATTTCTGGACCGAGGACGAAATCAACGACCGCCTCGCCCGCATCGTGCTCGACGCCTTCGAACATGTCTGGGAGATGGCGGCGAAGCGCAATGTCCCACTGCGCACCGCCGCCTTCATCCTCGCCTGCGAGCGCATCCTGAAGGCCCACGCCGAGCGCGGCCTTTACCCGTGAAGCCCGCGCGGCCTCGCTTCGGACGGGGCGTCATTCGAGCGCGGCGGCGAAATGGGCGCGCCGCGCATCCTCGTTGAGCCGGACGAATTCCGCCTGGCTCACATGGACCAGCGTCCGATGGTCGCCGGCTTCGAAATAGACATCCGGCCGTTCGAAAATGCTGGCGTCGGCGATCACGTCGAGGCCGTAGCATTCTCCGACCGGCGGGATGGCGCCATGCGCGCAATCGTCGAACAGCTTGTCGATCTCGCCCTCGGTCGCAAGGGCGCAATCCTGCTTCAGCGCCGGCCGCAGGCGCGACAGGCTCAAGCGCTGCGAGGCGGGCAGAACCGCCAGCAGATAGCCTTCGCCCGTCCGCACCACGACCGCTTTCGCCAGATCGTCCGCCGAAATATGGCTGGCCTCGGCGGTCGGCATGGCGCCGTTGGTGAGGCGATGTTCGGTCAGGTCGAACTGGACCTGTTTACGCGTCAGATGGTTTTTCAGTTTCGCTGCAATGGACATTGCGGTCCCTCCCCGGCGAATAGCGGGCGTCCCGCGCGGGTCGTCGATTCCGGCTCGCGACCGCCCCCCGGCGCGCCGCTCCAATGTCAATGCGTGAATTTTATCGCTTCGCCGGGATCGGATCAATCGCTTCGGCGTCCACATCGCTGCTTATCGCGCGTGACGCTGGAGGGAGGGCGGCGCGTCGGGACGAATTCCCGCCCGTTTCGTCTTCCGGGCGTCCCGCGCGGATGCTAAAGATCCGCCAGACAGAACACGCGCAGAAAATGCGCCTTGTCATCGCCTTTCCGAAAAATGCGGGCGCGATGGCGTTGACATCGGAGGGGAGAATGGCGTCGTCGAAATATATCGTGGCCGGATTGGCGATCCTGGGATTTTGCTCGACCGCCTTGGCGCAGGCCGACGTCAAGCCCATGAAGATCTGGAACCTGACGGCGTCCACCATTGTGGATTTGCGTCTGGCGCCGAGCGGATCGAATAAGTTCGGGCGAAATCTCACGCTGGACGACAAGGACAGGGAGATCGATGTCGACGAGCGCCTGACCCTGCGCAATGTCGATCCCGGCCTTTACGACGCCCGGGTCAAGCTCAAGAACGGCCGCAAATGCACGCTCACCGGCGTCAAGCTGGAGGTCGGAGCGATCGTCAGCATCGAGGAAAAAGATCTGACGAACTGCCCGCGTTAATCCCTCTTTCGCTGCGTTCAATGCGAGGTTGGCGCGGAGGCGCAAGGCCTTCCCTCGGGCGCGGCGAAACCGCAATGTTGCGTCGCAGGAATCGGTCGCGCCAAGGCGAGCCACAACAGGGCGCCGATGAGCAGCGCGGCGGATACGACGGCGACGTCATAGGCGACGCGCAAGTCGATGACGCGAGACAGTTCGTCGAGATGAAGGCTGGTCCCCACGCGGCGCATTGCGCCGCCGCCTTGCGGATGTGCGATTGGCATTGTGGCCGGTCCCGGTCGATCCTGTTGAAGTCGATTTTCGTGTAACGCCGGCGGACGCAAGAAATCCATTCGGACGTGGGCGTCGGAAAATAAGGATCGCGTTACGAACGCTCGGCCGAGATCGAGACCGGCGCGCCGCCAGGACCAAAACGCGTTCTTTATGCCGATGACCCAAAGACGGAATGGAAAATTTGCGCCGAGGCGCATTAGAAGGCTGAGCATCATTGGTTCCGCGAGGCCCAAATGCTGTTCGAACATCTTTCCGCCGCTTTGCCCTCACCCGTTTCCATGCCCCGGCGACGGGCGCGCGCCTATCAGGCGATCCATGATCGGCGCCTGTCGCGCCTGAAGAACGGCTCGATTTACGTCATCGGGCTTCTGACATGGATCGCCATCCTGCTCCTCTGCGACCCGGCGTTCCTCCATTGCAATCGCTGGGATCATCAACAGAGCTGCGCCGTTCACGCGACGCATCGTTAGACGACCTGTGCGGGATTGCTCGTCACGATCGGGCGTGATCCGATCGTCGCGAGGCGCATGGATCGGCGTCACGCCCTCGGGAACTTATCGGCTAACAAAGAGCGATTGCGCGCAACGACAAGCAAGCGGCTGGACCCTTCCGGCGAGCCGCTTGCTGTCATCCTTCCGTTTCAATGGGACGATGGTTCGGGCGCGCAATATTTTCCCGCCCGCCCGAGGAACACGCAATTCTGTTCATCGCCATTTCGCGCGTCGGCGCCGGAACGTTCAGGGCAATGCGACCCCGCTCGCCCGAGATAGACGCAGCCTTGCGGACCCTCCGCGCCGCCGAACTTCGGATGGAGCGGCTGCGCCAAGACGGCCCAAAGCAAAACCAGAATGAACAATGCGGCGGCGACGACCGGGAGGTCGCGCGCGCTGCGCAAAGCGACGCCATGAGAAAGTGGGCGGCTGTGGGCTTTCGTCGCCAGCCCGCGCGTCGCTCCGCCTGAATGCGAATGAGCGTACAGCATGTTAATCAATCCCTCTCGCGACGTGCGTTTGACGGCGTTTCTGATAACGCCGTTCGTCGCAAGGCTTCCATATCGAAGGGAGCCTTTCGCCATAAGGAAACCATTGCCGCGAAGTCTTCAGCGATCGCGTCGGGTGGGCCGGAGGGTTGTATCGTTGGTTGTCGAAAAACCGCGACTATGGATTTCTTATTATTCGCGCCCGGCTTTCCTATCGATCCCTTATCCGCTTCGGAGGCAAAAGCGCTGCTGCGGTCCACAATACGGATCGCTCAAGAACAGACGCCAAAATGGTTATTCCGATATCCGTGGCCCAGCCACGCAACGCGATCCGACAACAAGCGGTCCCCTATTTCACGATCGGACAGGATTTGCAGGGCCGCTGGATCGCCGTCGATTCCCGCGGCCAGGACGGCGGGATCTTCACCAGCCGCGAAGCGGCGCTGCGATATGTCGCCGAACAGACCGGGCGACGCCGCGGCGCGGCCTTATTCTCTTCGACGCCGCTGGCTCTCTGGACAAGCCCGTGACCGGGCCAATCAGTCACGAAGCAATATCTTTGGCGCGCGGCTCCTGGTCGCGCCGAAGGTTGCTTGGCGCAATTCCTTTCAGCCGCTTCATCGTCGCCGTCATATGGCTGTTATTCGAAAATCCGGCTGTTCTCGCGATGGAGCCAAGAGACGAATCCGTCGTCGCGACGAGCCGTTCGACGAGATCGAGCCGCCGGGCGATGACATAGCTGTGCGGCGCCTGCCCAGCGCTCTGCCGGAAGGCGCGCAGGAAATGGCTGGGCGAAAGCCCCGCGACGTCGGCCAGCCGCTCGATCGATAAATTCTGCCCGAGATTGGCGTGAATATAGTCCGTCACGCGCCGCCAGGCCTTGGGGGAAAGACCTCCGCTGATCGGGCGGTTGGGAAGATCGCCGAGCGAGGAATAAGTGCGCAGGAGATGGATGCCGAAGACCGTGATCAGCGAGCTGACGCAAAGGTCGTCGAGCGCCTTGCCGCGTTGAAATTCCTCACGGATCAAATTCGCGAGGGTCAAGGCCTTTGGGTCGACCAGCCCCGGCGACGGCGGCCTGAACAGGACATGCTCGTTCTGGAATTCGGCGCCCGCGAGCCGCGCCAATTCTTCCCGGGTGAAGGCGACCAGCATGTTCTCTTTCGTCACGCGCCACCGGGCGAATAATTCGGCGTCGGCGGGCACGACTTCGATGGTCCCGACGGGCGCCAAAGCCACCGTCTTGCGATCGCTGTCCAGCGCGACTTCCCGCTCGGGTTGGGGCGTGAGCATGACCAGCGCCATATGCGCCGGCGCCTTGAAGGCGATCTCGTTGGGGCCGGTCTGCGTTCGCGTGGCGGCGCCGCCTTCCGCGGCGAATTTCGGTCCCCAGGCATCCGGAACGCAATCGAGCGATGTCGGCAAAAGCGCGCTCCCAAAAATCCTTCAAGCGCATCCCGGGATCGATCCGCGACCCGAGCGACCGCCTGCAGCCTAACAATGAACGCCCATTTTGTCGAAATCGCGCTCTCTTCAAACGATCAACAGCGCCGCGGCGGCGAGAAGGAGCGGCAGCGCGCTTCTGGAATCCGCCCCCTTTAACAGGCTGCTGAAAAACCCTTTCGCTTAAGTCTGGTTCGTGATTCGCTTCGATATGAGGGGGAGCATCAGGATGCGCG
>NZ_JAYSBG010000100.1:0-10525 GCF_041915505.1 Rhodoblastus sp.
CAGCCCGGCGAAGGGAAGGAAGCCGCGAATGCGCGCGGATAAAGCCGCCATGGAGCCTCGCCGATCGAATTATTGACTATTCGTTAATCTCCTTGCTAGCCGTAATTATGGCGAAGGTCCAGCCCCGACCCTTTCTTAACCTTGCCGAAACCATTTCACGTTCCGGCCACGACGCCTAGATTAGCGTCATGAGTCGCCTGAAGAACCCAATCGACGCCCCGCCCGAACCCATCCTCGAAGCCGACGATCTCGCCGAGGACTTGGCCGAGGACGTGGTGGAGGCTGGCGACAGCCTTGGCGAGGAAAGCTCCGGGATCGATCTCGATCTGGAGGGCGAGGCCGGCGCGGCCTCGTACAAGCGCGGTCTGCGCGCGATTCGCGCCCATTGGAAACATGCGCCGATGGGGCCGGGCGTCTATCGCATGCTGGCCGAGGACGGCGCCGTGCTGTACGTCGGCAAGGCCAAGAGCCTGCGCCGGCGCATCGCCTCCTATACGCGGATGATCGGCCACACCAACCGCATCGCGCGGATGATCGCGCTGACCGCTTCGATGGTGTTCGTCTCGACCCGCACCGAGGTCGAGGCTCTGCTGCTCGAAGCCAATCTGATCAAGCAGCTCAAGCCGCGCTTCAATGTGCTGCTGCGCGACGACAAGAGCTTTCCTTATATCCTGCTGACGAAGGACGAGCGCGGCGCGCAATTGACCAAACATCGCGGCGCGCGCAGCCGGAAGGGGGATTATTTCGGCCCCTTCGCCAGCGTCTGGGCGGTCAATCGCACGCTCAACGCGCTGCAGCGCGCCTTTCTGCTGCGCTCCTGCGAAAACGCCTTCTACGACAACCGCACGCGGCCCTGCCTGCTGTTCCAGATCAAGCGTTGCGCTGGGCCCTGCACGGGCGAAATCGCGCCGGACAATTATGCCGAGCTGACCCGCGAGGCGCAGGACTTCCTGACCGGCCGGTCGCGCGCCGTGCGCGAGCGGCTGGCGGGCGAGATGAACGAGGCGGCGGAAAAGCTCGAATTCGAGCGCGCCGCGCGGCTGCGCGACCGTATCGCCGCGCTTGCCGCAATCCAGGGCCAGCAGGGGATCAATCCGCGCGGCGTTTCCGAGGCGGACGTATTCGCCTTGCATGAGGAGGCTGGCCAGTTCTGCGTCGAGGCGGTGTTCTACCGCGCCTATCAGAACTGGGGGAACCGCGCCTATTTTCCGCGCGCCGACAAGACGCTGGCCGCCGGCGAGGTTTTGGGGTCGTTCATGGCGCAATTCTACGCCGACCGGCCCGCGCCGAAACTCGTGCTGGTCTCGCATGAGATCGAGGAATCGGGCTGGCTGGCCGAGGCTCTGTCGGAGCGGCAGGGCCACAAGGTCGAGGTTCTGCTGCCGCAGCGCGGCGAGAAGCGCGAAATGGTCGCCGACGCCCAGAACAACGCTCGCGAGGCCTTGGGCCGGCGGCTCGCCGACAGCGCCAGCCAGATGAAGCTGCTGGAGGCGCTCGGCGCCGCTTTCGGTATGGAGAAGGCCCCGCGCCGCGTCGAGGTCTATGACAATTCCCATATCATGGGTTCGTCGGCCATCGGCGCCATGGTCGTGGCGGGGCCTCTGGGCTTCATGAAGACCCATTACCGGACTTTCAACATCAAGGGTCCGGTCACCCCCGGCGACGATTACGCGATGATGCGCGAGGTGCTGTCGCGGCGCTTTTCGCGCCTGCTCAAGGAGGCGGACCAGCCCGCGCCGGAGGATGCGGACGCTTTTCCGCAGGCGCCGGACCTGATCCTGATAGACGGCGGACGCGGCCAGTTCGAGGCGGTGCGGACGGTGCTCGATGAATTGGGCGTGACCGGCGTGACTTTGGCCTCGATCGCCAAGGGCGCCGACCGCAACGCCGGCCGCGAGAGCTTTTTCGTCGCCGGCCGCGAGCCGTTCCGGCTCGCCCCGCGCGATCCGGCGCTCTATTTCGTGCAGCGCCTGCGCGACGAGGCGCATCGCTTCGCCATCGGCACGCATCGGGCGCGGCGCAAGAAGGAATTTGCGAAAAATCCGCTGGATGAAATCGCGGGGATCGGACCCTCCCGCAAGAGGGCCTTGCTCCAGGCCTTCGGAACGGCCAAGGCGGTCGCGGCGGCGGCTCTGGTCGATCTCGAAAAGACCCCCGGCCTCTCAGTGGCCACGGCGAAGTTGGTGTTCGATCACTTCCACGAAAAGGGCTGAGCGCGCCGGAAAAACCGATTGACGCCGGGCGCTTAAAAAGCTTCCCTCCGGCGATGTTGTTCCGCCCCGGTCGCTCCGGCGCCAGCCGCGCCTTCAATCTGCCGAACATGCTGACCTTCGGCCGGATGCTGATCGTGCCGGCGGTGGTCGCCTGCCTGTTCTGGCCGGACGAATTCGCCTTGCGCTGGACCGCGCTCGGCCTGTTCGTGCTCGCGGCGGTGACGGATTTCTTCGACGGCTATCTCGCCCGCGCCTGGGAGCAGCAATCGGCGCTCGGCCGGATGCTGGACCCGATCGCCGACAAATTGCTGGTCTCGGCCGTCCTGCTGATTCTGGTCGCCGACGGCACCATCAAGAGCTGGTCGCTGTGGGCCGCCATCGTCATCCTGTGCCGCGAGATTCTGGTGTCGGGCCTGCGCGAGTTTCTGGCCGAGCTGAAGGTTTCGGTGCCGGTGAGCAAGGTCGCCAAATGGAAGACGACCATGCAGATGATCGCGCTCGGCTTCCTCATCGCCGGCCGCGCGGGCGAGGCGATCCTGCCGGGGACGACCCGGATCGGGCTCGCTTTGCTGTGGATTTCGGCGCTTCTTACGCTTTACACCGGCTGGGATTATATGAAGGCCGGCATCAAATATGTGGTCGACGAATGAGGCTCATTTATTTCGCGTCGCTGCGGGAGCGTATCGGCAAGTCGGCTGAAGAGGTCGATTTGCCGGGCTCCGTGGGCACGATCGCCGAACTGATGGATTGGCTCGCCGCGCGCGACGAGGCCTATGCGGCGACTTTCGGCAATCCGATTATCCGCGCCGCCATCGACAAGAAACACGCCAAGCCCGAGGCCAGCATCGCCGGCGCCCGCGAGATCGCCTTTTTCCCCCCGATGACGGGGGGGTAGTTTCGGGCGCCGTTTTTGGCTGAGCCACCTGAAAGGGAGGCGCGGGCCGTTTTTGTGGATGGCGCTTAGTCGAAAAGGGCGATTTCCATCGTATTTTGAGCTGAGCCGCATTTGGTAAGCGCCAATTTGGACGCTATTTCCACCACCTGCGGCCATGGCGTGCCCTGGAACGCCCGGTCTTTCGTGAAGTTGGTCAGACTATATTTTGTTCCAATCGGCTGACCGCAATTCATGATCGACATCGCATTCATCAGGATTTTGATCTGACGCATGTTGAGGCCGGACAATAGTTCCGTGACGGGCGCCTGTTCAAGCTCGATGCTTGTGATGATCTGCCTGGCCGCATTCCTGATCGATTCATTGTCGTTTTGGGCCGCCTTGCCGAACCAGTTCATCGCTTCGTCATGATCTTTCGGCACGCCTTTGCCATTGGCGTAAATGACGCCGAGAACATATTGCGCATAGGCGTTGTTGCCGTCAGCCGCCTTGCGGTACCAGTTCATGGCTTCGTCATCGTCTTCGGCGACGCCGCCGCGTCCAGCGTTGTACATGACGCCAACATAAAATTCGCCGGCGGCGTCGCCCTGATCGGCCGCCTGCTGGAACAAGGTCAAGGCCTGTTTGTCGTTGGGGCGAAGGCCCAGATCGCCATTCAGCAAGATAGCGCCGAGAGCGGATTCCGCCTTGGCGTAGCCTTGCGTCGCGGCGAGAACCTCCCATTTGACCGCCGTTTCATTATCCTGCGCTACGCCAAGTCCATAGCGATAATGCGTCGCCAGGCTATGCTGAGCCTTCGCATTGCCTTTTTCCGCGAGCGGCTTCAGCAAGTTCAGCGAGGTTGCGTAGTCCTTGTTGGAGAATGCGGTTTGGGCGTCCGCGATCGCTCCCGTGGTCGACGTCGAATCGGCGCTGAAGACAACTTTTACGAGAACGACAAGGGCCAGCCCGACGCAAAGACCGAGGCCGAGCGGCGCAATTTTTTCCCTTAAAATCTGACCGGCCATGTTCAAGTCCTGTTTTGGAAGAATGCGTCTCAGACGCGCTTGTCTTGTTTTTATTGTGAGGCGCGCGCGGTAAAAATCATTTAATTGGAGGCCTGTGCTCGTTTGTTGCGAGTGTTAATGTTGTTTGTTGGTTTCCATTGTTACTGCAAAACATCAAAAGAACTGTGAGACGCGGAAAGCATCGGGCATGGTGACCGGTTGGCCTGGCGCTTCCGGAATCACTGACCTTTCCGGGATCGGCGGCGGCGATTACACTGCCGCCCGGACCTGACCTTCTCCGAGCCTGAGCCAAACAATCGAATGTCTCATCAAAAAATCCGCGTCCAAGCCGAAAATTTCGACGCCGCCGCCGAAAGCGCAGAGCTGACGCGCGGGCGGACGGATATCGGCGCCGTAGTCAGTTTCGTCGGGCTGTGCCGCGACGAGGCCGGGACGCTCCAGGCGCTGGAGCTTGAGCATTATCCCGGCATGGCGGAGGAGGAGATCGCCCGCATCGCCGCCGAGGCCGAGCGGCGCTGGCCGCTGCTCGGCGTCACCGTGATTCATCGTTACGGCAAGATCCGGTCGGGCGAGCCGATCGTGCTGGTGCTCTGCGCCAGCGCCCATCGCGGCGCGGCCTTTTCCGCGGCCGAATTCCTGATGGATTTCCTGAAATCCCGCGCGCCCTTCTGGAAGAAGGAACATCGCGTCGACGGGAGCACGGGCGAATGGGTCGAGGCCAAGGACGCCGATGAAGCGGCGCTGGACCGCTGGCAGAAGGGCTAGGAAAAGTTGAGGGGGCTTCCCTTCTCCCCTTGCGGGAGAAGGTGGATCGCGCAAAGCGCGAGACGGATGAGGGGTTTTGCCCACGCCGGATCCCCCTCATCCGGCGCTTCGCGCCACCTTCTCCCGCAAGGGGAGAAGGAGCAAGCGCAAGCGCCGCTTGGATCAGAGCGAGATGTCGGCCGCCACCACGCTTTCGCCGGGCTCGACCGTGGCCGTATAGGCCTCGATCAGCGTGCGCGAAATGGCGCCGGGGATGAAGCGATAGGGGCCGATCTCGGCGACCGGCGTCACCTCGGCGCCCGTGCCGCAGATGAAACATTCCTCGAAGCTCGCCAGCTCCTCGGGCATGATGCGGCGCTCATTGACCTTGATGCCTCGGTCGCGCGCCAGGCCGATCACGGTCTGGCGGGTGATGCCGTTCAGGAAGCAATCGGCGATCGGCGTATGGATCTCGCCATCCTTGGTGAACAGGATGTTCGCGCCGGTGCATTCGGCGACGCGGCCTTGCCAATCCAGCATCATGGCGTCGGCATAGCCCTTGCGCTCGGCGCGATGCTTGGAGATCGTGCAGATCATGTAAAGGCCGGCGGCCTTGGAATGGCACGGCGCGGTCAGCGGATCGGGGCGGCGATAGTCGGCGATGTCGAGCTTGATGCCCTTCATCTTGGTCGCGATATCGAACATCGAGGGCCAGTCCCACACCGCAATGGCGACATGGATGGTGGCGTGCTGGGCGGCGACCGCCATCATTTCCGAGCCGCGCCACGCGACCGGACGGACATAGCAATTGGTGAGGTTGTTCTTCGCGACCACCAGATCCTTGGCGGCGATGAGTTCGTCGACCGAATAGGGGATTTCGAAATCGAGCAGTTCGGCGGAAGCCTTGAAACGCTCCGAATGTTCGCGCGATTTGAAAATGGCGCCGCCATAGGCGCGTTCGCCCTCGAACACGCAGGAGCCGTAATGCAGCCCGTGCGAGAGGACATGCAGCTTGGCGTCCTTCCAGTCTACGAGCGCGCCGTCCAGCCAGATATAACCGTCGCGCTGGTCGAAGGGCAGAACAGACATGGCAACATCCTCGCAAAACGTCCCTGAAGGGAAGGCTTGACGACTAATCCCCGACCTGAAATATGTCAATAGACCTGACATAATTTCGGCGGGACCCAGGGAGGAGCTGGCCGCATGGCTGACGCTTTGCGCAAGAGCGCGCCGCCCGGGCGCGCGCCGAAAGCGGGCGCGCCGGATGACGGCGCGTGGAGCAGGGGCGCCGAGGTCGAGCCCATGTTCGACCTGCTGGAGCTGTTCTTTTTCGCCTATCGCGATTTCGTCGCCGACGCCGATCGCGTGCTGACGCGCTATAATTTCGGCCGCGCCCATCATCGCGTGCTCTATTTCGTGGAGCGGCGGCCGGGCCTTTCGGTGGCGGCGCTGCTGGAGCTTCTCAAGATCACCAAGCAGAGCCTGTCGCGCGTGCTCAAGGATCTGCTCGACCAGAACTATATCGAGCAGCGGCCCGGCCTGATCGACCGGCGCCAGCGCCTGATGTTTCCGACCGAAAAAGGCGAGGCTTTGGCCTTGGAGCTGGCCGCCTTGCAATCGCGCCGTTTCGCCCGTGCTCTGGACAATCTGCCGCGCGGCGCGCGCGCGCAGGCGGCGGCCTTTCTGGCGGCCATGTGTGATCCTGGAACTTGTGATCCGGGCACTTGCGATCCTGGAACATGCGACCCGACGATAGGCGATCCGGGCATTGGCGATCCTGCGAAGGGAAGCGCGTCATGAGCGAAGCCGAAATCCAGTCCCTCTCCGACGATGCGCTCCATCTGCTGATCGTCGACGACGACCGCCGCATCCGCGAATTGCTCAGGCGCTTTCTGCAGGGCGAGGGTTATCGCGTGACGGCGGTGGAAAGCGCCGAAGCGGCCTATGCCCATTTGCGCGGGCTGCATTTCGACCTCATTATTCTCGACGTGATGATGCCCGGCCAGAGCGGCCTCGAATTCGCCAGCCGCATCCGCGCCGAGAACACGCCGCTCGCCGAGGCGCCGATCCTGATGCTTACCGCCCGCTCCGAGATCGAGGACCGGGTCAAGGGGCTGGAGGCGGGCGCCGACGATTATATGGCCAAGCCGTTCGAGCCGCGCGAACTCGCCCTGCGCGTCGCCTCGATCCTGCGCCGCGCCGCGCCGCGCATCGCCGCGGCGGGCGCGCCTGGCCAGAACGCGGTGCGGTTCGGCGAATTCGCCTTCGATCCCGACCGCGGCGAATTGCGCCAGGGCGACGAGATCATCCGCATCACCGAGCGCGAGCGCGACATGCTGCGCCTGCTGGTCGAAAAGCCGGGCGAGGCGGTCTCGCGCGAGGATCTCGGCGGCGGCGGCGGCGCGGCCAATGAGCGCACCGTGGATGTGCAGGTCAACCGCCTGCGCCGCAAGATCGAGGCTGATCCCGCCAATCCGCTGCATTTGCAGACCGTGCGCGGCTATGGCTACAAGCTGGCCATCGAACGATGAATGTTCTCGCCGAGACCTATGTCGCGGTGCGGCGTCTCTGGCGCGGCTTCTCGCGCTGGCTCGCCAGCGTCATGCCCAAGGGGCTTTACGCGCGCTCGCTGCTGATCGTCATCCTGCCGATGGTGCTGTTGCAATCGGCCATCGCTTTGGTGTTCATGGAGCGCCATTGGCAGATGGTGACCTTCCGCCTGTCCAACGCGGTGACGCAGGATATTGCGGCGCTGATCGACATCTATCGCGAATTTCACGGCCTCGATCCGGACAATTCCAAGCTGGAGCGGATCGCGCGCAACCGGCTCAATCTTGACGCCGAAATCCTGCCTCCCGGACCGCTGCCGCCGGCGCTGCCGACGCCGTTCTTCTCGCTGGTCGACAAGGCCATGTCGAGCGAGATCGAGAAGCAGATCCGGCTGCCGTTCTGGATCGACACCGTTGGGCGTTCGGATTTCATCGAAGTGCGCGTCGACATGGGCGATGCGGTGCTGCGCGTGGTGGCGCGGCGCAGCCAGGCCTATGCCTCCAACACCCATATTTTCATCATCTGGATGGTCGGCACTTCGGTTGTGCTGATCACGGTGGCGATCCTGTTTCTGCGCAATCAGATCAAGCCGATTCTCGCGCTGGCCGATGCGGCGGAGGAATTCGGCAAGGGCCGCGAGGTCGAGTTCCGGCCGCGCGGCGCGCGCGAGGTGCGGCGCGCGACTTACGCTTTCCTCGAAATGAAGCGGCGCATCGAGCGCGCGATGGAACAGCGCACCACCATGCTCAATGGCGTCAGCCATGACCTGCGCACGATTCTCACGCGATTCAAATTGTCGCTCGCTCTGCTCGGCAAGACGGCCGACGTGCAGGAGCTGGAAAGCGACGTCGGCGAAATGCAGCGCATGCTGGAGGCCTATCTCGCTTTCGCGCGTGGCGATATCGGCGAGGCCGCCTCGCCGACCGACATTCAGTCCATGCTCGAAATCCTGCGCCAGGAATCCGAGCGCCTTGGCCATGACACGGAAGTGGTTTATGCCGGCGCGCCGGTCGCCACCGTGAGGCCGGCCGCCTTCAAAAGGTGTCTAGCCAATCTGCTCAACAACGCCGCCCGCCACGGCGACCGCATCCGCCTCGAAGGCTCCTGCGATGAGAAATTCCTGCAGATTCACGTCGATGACGACGGGCCCGGCATTCCGCAGGAGGAGCGCGAGGCGGTGTTCCGGCCCTTCGTTCGGCTCGACGAGGCGCGCAACCAGGACGAGGGCGGCACCGGCCTCGGCCTGTCGATCGCGCGCGATATCGCCCGCTCGCATGGCGGTGAAATTTTTCTGGGCGTGAGCCCGCTGGGCGGGTTGCGCGCCAGCGTGCGCGTGCCGGTTTGAAAAGGATCTCTTCGATGAACCTGGTTGACATGGCTCTGGCCGATCTTTCCGGCGCCGAAACCTTTCCGCTCGACGCTTTGATGACCCTGCGCCAGAAATGGAGCGAGGCGCGCGGGCCCTTGCTGGAGGTGCTGAACAAATTCGCTTCCGGCGCCGACCGCTCGCCGGAAAACGCCGAAAAAGTGTTCTTCGGCCTGCACCTGCTGGCGGAAAAGCGCGAGACGGAGGCCTGGGCGCCTCTGCTCGCCGTCGCGCTGGAGGGCGAGGCGCTTTATGACATGATCGGCGACGCCGCCTCCGAAACGCTTCCAGCGATCCTGCTCAGCCTTTATGACGGCGATCTCGCCGGGCTGAAAAAACTGATCGAGGCGCCCGACGGCGACGAATGGGGCCGCGTCGCGGCGCTGGAATGTTTTTGCGCGCTCGCGGTGCGCGGCGCGTTCCCGCTGGAGGAGGCCAAAACCTATCTGGCGCAATGTTTCGAAAGCTTGCAGCCGCGCGCGGCCCATCCGGTCTGGTATGGCTGGCAGGGCTGCGTCGCCTTGCTCGGGCTCACGGAACTCGAACCTTCGGTCGCGCGCGCCTTCCGCCAGGGTTTTATCGACAAGAACGTGTTGAGCTTCGAGGATTTTCAGGCCGAGCTGCGCGCCAATCGCGCCGAGTCCGACAAGAGCGAATTGTTCGACGAGCGCGGCCTGAAGCCCATCGACGACGCGCTTGAGACGCTGGCGGTTTTTGACGAGGAAGACGAGGATCTGGAGCCTGCGGCGCCGGCGGAAAACAAATTCCGCGACATCGGCCGCAACGATCTGTGCCCCTGCGGCAGCGGCAAGAAATACAAGAAATGCTGCCTCGGCTCGGCGTAATATCGGGTTTCGGCGATTGCGACAGATCGATCGTCCGGGACCTCTCACGTTAGCTCAGCCATAGCCAAAGCTGGGGCGCGCGATCGCCGCAACATTCAACTGATCGGTTGACAATAAATTTTCGATCGCGCATATTAAACCATATGGTTGAATTAAATCCACAACGGATGGATCGGGTCTTTCACGCGTTGGGCGACGCGACGCGTCGTCGGATGCTGCGGGAGCTTTCCGGCGGCGGGCGAACGGTGAGCCAACTTGCCGAGCCGTTCGCGATGTCGCTGGCGGCCGCCTCCAAGCACATCAAAGTGCTGGAGGGCGCCGGGTTGATCCGCCGTGAAGTGCTCGGGCGCACGCATTTATGCCATCTCGCGCCGGGGCCGCTGGCCAGCGCGCACGAATGGCTTTCCTTCTACGAGCGCTTCTGGAGCGGTCGGCTCGACATATTGGAACGACTGCTGCGCGAGGACGACTCGCACGGCGCCCAGACGACGAAAAGAGGAGACGAGACATGAGCCGTCATCCGCCGATCAACGCTTATGGCTCTCTTACCGAGCCCGCCACCCTCACGATAGAGCGCGTGCTGCCGGGACCGGTCGAACGCATCTGGGCTTATCTCACGGACAGCGACTTGCGCCGCCGATGGCTGGCGTCCGGCGTCATGGGGACGGAGACCGGTTCGTCGTTCGAACTCGTCTGGCGCAATGACGAACTGACAGAGCCCCCTGGCCAGCGGCCGCCCGGTTTCCCGGCGGAACATCGCATGGAGGGGCAGATCACCGACATCGACGCGCCACGCCGTCTTTCGATCACCTGGGGCAATACTGGCGGCGTCACCTTCCAGCTCACGCCGCAAGGCGGCGACGTGCTGCTCACGATCATTCACCGTCGGCTTGGGGACCGCTCCACCA
>NZ_JAYSBG010000101.1:0-10439 GCF_041915505.1 Rhodoblastus sp.
TATCGGGTGACTCCGCTGCTCCGCTCCGCATTCGAGGCGCGCGGCGAGACCATCGTCGGGCGAAAGATCGGCTTCACCAACCGCCGGATGTGGGCGGCGCATGGCGTTCAAGAGCCGATCTGGGGCTATTGCGCCAACCGGACGACCTTTGAACTCGACAAGACGCCGGTTCAGCATGTCAGCGATTTCGCCGAGCCGCGCATTGAGCCGGAAATCATGTTCGGCCTTGGCAAGGCGCCCGGGCCGCATAGCAACGAAACGGCGCTGCTTGACTGCATCGACTGGATCGCGCTCGGCTATGAGATCGTCCAGTCGATCTATCCGGGCTGGAAATTCGCGGCCTCGGACACGATTGCGGCAAATGCGCTCCACGGCGCCCTTCTCGTCGGACGCCGCCATGCTGTCGCGCCGCGGCAAGAGATCTGGCGGCGGGAGCTCGCCAGTTTCGGCGTCGAACTCTATTGTAACGGAACGCTCAGCCAGAGCGGCGGCGGAGCGCTGGTGCTCGACAGCCCGCTGCTCGCCCTGCGCCATCTTGTCGAACTGCTCGCCAAAGATCGGCGCAACCCGCCACTGCAGGCGGGCGAAATCGTTTCGACAGGAACGCTCACGCTGGCAATGCCGGTGCAGGCGGGCCAAAGCTGGACGACGAAAGCCCTCGGCATTCCGCTGGAGGACATCGATCTCCGCTTCGAAGCGTGACGACAGAGCCCTTTCAATCCTCCCGAATCTTCTGCGCGGCGCGAAAATCCATCGCCTTGTCGCCGATGTTCAGGCCGATCTGGAAGCTCTCCGCGATACGATGCGCGCGTGCGACAAAAAACCGCGCGCCCTCCGGCGGCAGCACTTCGCGCGCGGTCTGCTCGAACAGAGCCAGCCAGCGCGTAAAATGTTCCGGCGCGAGATCGAGCGCGGCATGGGCTGGCAGCGGCCGGCCCTTGTAACGTCCGCTCTGCAGGCCGATCTGGGACCAGAAATCGGTCAGTTTCGCCAGATGCTCCTCCCAATGGCCGGCGAGGCGCGCCTCGAAAATCGGGCCCAAATCTGAGTCGGCGCGGGCGCGGGTATAGAATTCGCGCACCAGGCGCGCCATCATTTCCTCGGTCAAGCCGGCAGGCGGCTCTTCGAAGCCTGCGGCCCGCGCGACAAGGGGATGCGGCATGGTATTGTTCCCGTGCGATTTTTCCACCCGTTGCGGGCGGCTTTGCGGCGCCGAAAAAATTGTTTTGGCGTCATTCGAGACTGTTTGCTACATGGAGGGGCGTCCGGTTTCAAGATAATGGGCCCGGCGCCGCTTCCGCCGCATCGGTCCGCCGCCTTTCAGCCGCCCGAACGCCGCAGGGACCGCCGAACGCAACCAGGGGTGCGCCATTGACTTCGGTTTCCAACGACCAGCAGGCGATGATCAACGACATTCTCGACGTCATCGCCACCGAGGGCATGATTCCTCGCGAAAAGCTCCAGGATGACGCCACGATCGAAAGCCTCGGCCTGAAGTCGATCGATATCGTGATGGTCCTGACGGCCATCGAGGAAAAATTCGACGTCTATATCCCGATGGACGGCTCATTCCAGGAGGCCAAGGACCTTAAGGGCCTGGTCGAGGCGATCAGCGCCCATATCCTCAAGGAAAAATCCGAGAAATGACTTCCAGACGCGTTGTCGTCACCGGCATGGGCGCCGTTTCGGCGGCCGGCGTCGGGGCGGAACTCCTGTGGCGCGCCGCGCGTGACGGCAAGCCCTGTATCGGCCCGCTGGAAGTGCGCGAACCCTATGGCGGCCGCATCCGCATTTCCGCCCAGGTGCGCGATTTCGACATCGAAGCGCGGCTCGGCCCGGAAGTCGCCCCCTTCGCCGACGCCTTCACCGCTTATGCGCTGGTCGCGGCCGACGAGGCCATGGCCCAGGCGGGGCTGGACCCGGCCGCGCGCCAGGGCTCGCGTTGCGCGGCTCTGCTCGGCACCGGCGCCGGCGGCATGCGCACCTGCGACGACGGCATTTACAACGTCTATTTCGCCAATAAACGGCCGGACATGCTGACCGTGCCCAAGCTCATCCCGAGCGCGGGACCCTCGCAGCTTTCCATGCGCTATGGCGCGACCGGCCCCTGTTTCGCCATCGCCAGCGCCTGTTCCTCCGGTGCCCAGGCGATCGGCCTCGCCACCCAGATGATCCGCGCCGGCATGATCGACCGCGCCATTGTCGGCGGCTCCGAGGCCTGCGCCACCAATGGCTCGATGCGCGCCTGGGAATGCCTGCGCGTGCTGACGCCCGACCTGTGCCGGCCTTTCGCCAAGAACCGCAACGGCATGGTGCTCGGCGAAGGCGCCGCCATGTTCGTGATCGAGGGCGAGGACGCCGCCCGCGCCCGCGGCGCCGAGCCGCTGGCCGTGATCGCCGGCTATGGCACGAATAGCGACGCGCTGGACCCGGTCAGGCCCGACGCCGTCTCCGCCGCCGCCTGCATGACCATGGCGCTGGAGGATTCGGGCCTCGCGCCGACCGATATCGATTACGTCAACGCCCATGGCACAGCCACGGTGATGAACGACGTCAACGAGGCGGAAGCGCTCAACCTTGCCTTCGGCGGCCATTGCGACGACCTGCTGGTGTCCTCGACCAAGCCGGTCCATGGCCACGGGCTCGGCGCCGGCGGCGCGCTGGAGCTGGCGATTTCGATCATGGCCTTGCGCGAACAGGTCGCCCCGCCTAATCTCAATACCGAGATCCAGGATCCCAAATGCCTGATCCGGCTGGTCGGCCCCGAGGCCGTGAAAATGCCGATCCGCGCGGTCCTGTCCAATTCCTTCGCGTTCGGCGGGATCAACGCCTCGCTGATCGTGACGCCCGCCGCGAGCTGAAAGATGTTGAGCAATTCGCCCGACGTCCAGCGCCTTGGACCGCTCCGCGCGACGGCCGCGCCCGAGGCTGTCGCCGCTTTCCGCCATGCGACCGGCTGGCGCGCCGACGGCCCGCCGCCGGCGAGCTTCCCGGTCGTGGTGATGCATTTTCCGGAAATCGGCGACGCCGTCCGCTTGGCGGCCGAGGAAGTCGGCCTGCCGGTGCATGAGGCGCAGCATTTCGAATATAGCCGGCCGATCCGCCCCGGCGAGAGCTACGACCTGATGATCGAAATGCGCCGCGAGACCGAACCGGCGCGGCTGATCGTCGCGGCGGATGTGTTCGATGTCGCCGGCGAAAAGGTCGGCCGCATCGTCTCGACCCTGCGCCTGATCGATCCCGCTGCGATCCCCGGCGCCAAGGCGGGGGCTCGTCCATGACCGTCGCGACCGCGCCGCGCCTTGGCGAAAAACTGCCGCCGCGCGCGATCGGCCCGTTTTCCGCGGCCGATCTCGCCGAATATGCGGCCATTTCCGGCGATGACAATCCGCTGCATCTCGATCTCGCCTTCGCGCAAGGCTTCGGCTTTCCGGCCCGGCCGGTCCATGGCATGAAGATCCTCGCCGCTTTCGAGCCCATGCTGGACGACTGGCGGCCCGATCTCGCCGTGATCGGCCTGACGGGACAGTTTCTCACGCCCGTACTCGAAGGCGAAACCGCCTCGCTGACGGCCCGCGTCGTCAAGGTCGACGAAACGGCGCAGGGCTTTGTCGCGGTCCTGCGGCTGATGGCCCAGACGGCCGGCGGCGCGCCGGCCCTGATGGGCGAGGCGCGCGTGGCCCCGGCCGGCGGCTGAGCCGCGACGAGCGCCTTTCGCCAAAGTCGCGCTTTAGCGAAGAGTTGGATGGACGCGCGGCTCCAGATTGACTAATCAGGCGGTCAAGCGCCGTCTGCTCACATCGAGGGCCCGCAGCCATGACCGACATTCAGCCCCAGGATCGTATCGTCACTGTTTTCGGCGGCTCCGGCTTTCTAGGCCGCCATCTGGTCCGGTCCCTGGCGCGCGACGGCTGGCGCATCCGCGTCGCCACGCGGCGGCCAGATCTCGCTTATCTCCTCCAGCCGCTCGGCGTCGTTGGCCAGATCAACGCCGTCCAGGCCAATATCCGCTATCCGGACTCGATCGCCGCCGCCCTGCGCGGCGCGGAAGCCGCGGTCAATCTGGTCGGCATTCTGGCGCCCTGGGGCAAGCAGACCTTCGACTCGGTGCAGGCCGAAGGCGCCGGCGCCGTCGCCGCGGCCGTCAAAGCCGCCGGCATCGCCAATTTCCTCCATGTCTCGGCCATCGGCGCCGATTCTGATTCCGCTTCCGCCTATGCCCGCACCAAGGCCGCCGGCGAGGCGGCCGTGCGCGCCGCGCTGCCCTCCGCCGCCATCCTGCGCCCCTCGGTCGTGTTCGGCCCGGAAGATCAATTCTTCAACCGTTTCGCCGCTCTGGCGCGCCTCGCCCCCGCCTTGCCGCTGATCGGCGGCGGCGCGACCCGGCTGCAGCCGGTCTATGTCGGCGACGTCGCCGAGGCCGGCGCCCGCCTGCTCGGCGGCGCGGGCCAGCCGGGCGTCACTTATGAATTGGGCGGTCCCGCCATCAAGACGATGCGCGAATTGCTCGAATTCACTTTGGCGACGATCCATCGCCGCCGCCTGCTCGCGCCGCTGCCATTCGGCGCCGCCGCTGCGCTCGGCGCGGTGACCGAGACGCTCAACAAACTGCTGCTTGGCATCCTGCCGAACGAATTCGTCTTCACCGCCGATCAGGTCGAGCTGCTGAAGCACGACAATCTCGTTTCGGAACAGGCCAGCGCCGAGGGGCGCACGCTCGCCGGCATCGGCATCACGCCGGAATCGATCGAATCGATCGTCCCGACCTATCTCTACCGCTTCCGCAAGACCGGCCAATATGCGGACCAGCGCGTGGTCTAGATCGTTTCATTGTTTCGTGGAAACAACAAAACGATCTAGATGTTTGTTTTGACGCGTTTTCTTCACGCGAACCGGTATCCACTTCGCTCGACCCGAAGGGCCGCGCCAGCGAATACGCTATAAATCGTCAGCGCGGGAACACGACCGGCTGCGTCCCCGCTTTCGGGGCCGTCAGTCTTTTATGCAGCCGCGCCATCAGCCCGACGCCGAACAGCGGCGTCAGCAGGTTCAGCAGCGGCGTGGCGACGAAAACCGCGATCAGCAGGCCGGCAGCCAGGACCGGCAGCCAATGTTTTTCGCGGAGGCTCCGCGCCTCCTCGGGCGACCGGAACCGCATCGCCGCCAATTCGAAATATTCCCGGCTGAACAGATAGGCGTTGGCGAAGAAAAACACCAAGGCGTTGACGCCCGGTAGCAGCCATAGAGCGAAGGCGGCCAGATTGACCGCCAGCGCGACGAGGGAAAAGCGCAAGGCCAAACCCATCGAGGTCACCGCCGGCACAGCGCGGCCCTGTCGATCCGGCGGATAGATCCTGGCCTCGACATGATCCGCCAGTTCGTCGAGGAAAAAGCCGGCGACCAGCATCGCGACCGGCGCGATCAGGAAGATCAGGCCAACGAACAGGCCCAGCCCCGCCGCCACTTCGACTAGCGTCTTCAGCCAGGGCGCGCCCTCGAACCAGGACGAGCCGCTCGTCGTGAGCCAGATCGCCCCGCGTTCCAGAATGAGCCAGAGCGCCGCGAGCAAGGCCACGGTCAGGCCGAGCGATTTCAGCAGTACGGCCCTGAACGGCGGCGTGAAGATGTCGCGCAGGCTTTCAACGGCGTCGTCGATCATGAGGGCGGCCTCCGCGATCTCAGGCCGCGTCGGAGGAAGGCGTCGCCTGGGTCAGGATGGAATAGAGCGCCGGAGCCTCGCGCGTCGCCCGAACTTTGGCCAAGATCGCCGGATTTCTGAGCAGCCGCGCGATCACGGCCAAGGCCTTGAGATGATCGGCGCCGGCGTTTTCCGGCGCGATCAGGCCGAACAGCAGGTCGACCGGCTGGCCGTCGAGGGCCTCGAAATCGATTCCGCGCTCAAGCCGCGCGAAAATCCCGAAAATACGCGGCGCATTCAGCAATTTGCCATGCGGAATGGCGATGCCGTCGCCGAGCCCGGTCGAATTGAGCTTTTCGCGCTGCATCCAGGCTTCGAAAATGTCGCGCGCCGGCAGGCCGGACACTTCCGCCGCCTTTTCGCTCAATTCCTGCAGGGCCTGCTTTTTGCCGTTCACCCGGAGAGCGGGCAGAATCGCCTCCGGAACCAGAAGTTTTTCAAGCGGCATGAGGATCGTTTTCCATCAAGGCGCCGAGACCAGGGCCTGCAATCGCAAAGCGCGCGCCGGATTCGCCGGCGCGCATCAAAATCGTCCAACCCGCGCGGAGCCCGTCAGCGGGCGCTCGCGCGCATTCAAGCAAAAAGTGAGCCGCAATCACGCGGAGCCTTTGTCGCCGATGGTCGGATCGACCCAGCCGATATTGCCGTCGAGCCGCCGATAGATCACGTTCACGCGGCCCGTGGTCGCGTGACGGAAGACGAGAACCGGCGCGCCGGTGAGGTCCAGCTCCAGCACGGCGGCCGAAACGGAAAATTCCTGCAGAAGCTTTTCCGATTCGGCGATGACCGCCGGCTTGAAATCATGTTCGGCCGGCGCCTCCTCGGCCTCGTCGAGCGCGCCGAGCACGGTATAGCGAATCGGCTCGCCAACCGGAGAAGCCTCGCGCTGGGCGGCGGAGCGATCCTTCAGCTTGCGCTTGTAGCGGCGCAGACGGCTTTCGATTCGCGCGGCGGTCTGGTCGAAGCTGGCGTAGACTTCCTGCGCGCGGCCTTCCGCCTGCAGGGTGACGCCGGACGCGAGATGGAGCGTGCAATCGGTGCGATAGCCGGAGCCTTCGGGCTCGATCGTGACATGGCCGGTGACGGAGCCGTCGAAATATTTCCCGGTCGCCGCATTCAGCTTGTCGGAGACATGGGTGCGCAGCGCCTCGCCAATATTGATGTTCTTGCCAGAGATCCGCAGGGCCATCTTTTTGTTCCAGTTCTTGTTACAAGCCGCTCTTGTTCAAGCCGCCCGCCGGAGCTCTCCCTCGGCTCCTCGCGGCGCGGCCGGCCATTCCTCGCGGCGAGGCCGAAGCTGCGCCGCATGACTTTCCGGGGCGACGCCCGGCCCAGCGATCAAGGGTTAGAAGCCTCCGGGGCGTAAGTCAATGGCGCATCCCAAGGCCCGGAACCGGCAGGGTTTTCCCGGCCTGATCCGCCTCCGCGCGCGCAAGCGCGGTCAGAACGAAGCGGAGCCCTGTTTCTCGCGCCGCCGCTCGACCGAGGAGGGAATGCGCAGGCTTTCGCGATATTTCGCCACCGTGCGCCGGGCGATATCGATGTCCTGCGCCTTGAGCCGCTCAACAATGGCGTCGTCGGACAGGATGGCGTCCGCCGCCTCGGCGTCGATCATCTGCTTGATCTTGAAACGCACCGCTTCGGCCGAATGGGCGTCGCCGCCGCCATGGGCCGCGATCGAGGCGGTGAAGAAATATTTCAGTTCGAACAGCCCGCGCGGCGTCGCCATATATTTGTTGGAGGTGACGCGCGAGACGGTCGATTCGTGCAGGCCGACCGCATCGGCGATATTCTTCAGATTGAGCGGGCGCAAATGCTCGACGCCCTCGGCGAGAAAGGCGTCCTGGCGGCGCACGATCTCGGTCGAAACCTTGAGAATGGTGCGCGCACGCTGCTCCAGGCTCTTGGTCAGCCAGTTGGCGGTCTGCAAACATTGCGACAGGAAGGTCTTGTCCTCGTCGCCGCCAGGCTTGTTGCGCGAAACGGTCGCGGCATAGGTCTGGTTGACCAGCACGCGCGGCAGAGCCTCGGAATTGAGCTCGATCACCCAGGAGCCGTCGCGCGCCGCGCGGACGATCACATCGGGCGCCACCGGCTGGATCGGCGCGCCGCCAAAGGCGCGTCCCGGCTTGGGATCGAGCCGGCGGATCTCCGCCAGCATGTCCTTGATGTCCTCGTCGTCGACGCCGCAGAGCTTGCGCAGCGCCGGCAGGTCGCGCCGGGCCACCAGCGGCAGATTGGCGATCATGGCCTGCATGGCGGGGTCGAAACGGTCCAGTTCGCGCAATTGCAGCGCGAGGCATTCCGCCAGATCGCGCGCGCCAATGCCGGTCGGCTCGAAGGTCTGCACCAGGCCGATGACCTTTTCGACGCGCTCCAGCGAGGCGCCGAGCCGGTCGGCGATCTCTTCGGCGCTCTCGCGCAGATAGCCGGCCTCGTCGATGGCGTCGATCACCGCCAGGCCGATCATGCGCTCGACCGGATCGTCGGTCGCCAGCGCCAATTGCTCGCCCAGATGGTCGGCGAGGGTGGACTGGCCGGCGACATAGGCCTCGATATTGGAGGCTTCGCCGGTCGATTCGCCGCCGCCGACGCCGGACCAGGCCGAATCGGACAGGCCCATGGCCTCGAGCTTGTTCTGTTCAACAGCGGGGCTCAGATCGCGATCGGCGTCGAAGGCGTTTTCGACTTCCGTGCCGAGGCTTTCCGCCAGCCCTTCGGACGACACGGCCAATTGCGAGGCGCCCCAATCGGCCTCGACCGGATCGGTCGAAAAATCCGTCGCCATTTCGCCGGATTGCGCTTCGGCCGCCGCATCGATGCCGGTCGGCGTCGGGTCGGGCCCCTCCTCCGCGCGTTCGAGCAGCGGGTTGCGCTCCAGCTCCTCCTCGACAAAAGCCGCCAGTTCGACGCTGGAATATTGCAGGAGCTTGATCGCCTGCAACAATTGCGGCGTCATGACCAGGGACTGCCCCTGTCGCAGCAGCATTTTGGCGGATAAAGCCATGCGGAACCCACGGACCGAAAAAAGCGTGGCCGATTAGACGGCCTATTTCTTGCATACACCTTTTTCGGCAGGTCGGCCACGAAAAAACACGTCGCGGAACCGACGAAAATCATAAAGTTAATGCTGAGCAAGGACTTGTTTCAGCAGGATTTTCCTCGCTCGCGCAACGGCTTGATCACAGCCGCCGGCGGCGCGCGGGCGTCCTGAAACCGTTCACATCCGGAAATCTTCGCCGAGATAGAAGCGGCGGACGTCGCGATTGGCCACGATGGCGTCGGGGTCGCCTTCCGTCAGCACATGGCCGGAATGGATGATATAGGCCCGGTCGATCAGGCCGAGCGTCTCGCGTACGTTGTGGTCGGTGATGAGCACGCCGATCCCGCGCCCTTTCAGATGCTGGACCAGATCCTGAATGTCGCCGACCGCAATCGGGTCGATGCCGGCGAAAGGCTCGTCGAGCAGCATGAAGGACGGATTGCTGGCCAGCGAGCGGGCGATCTCGCAGCGCCGCCGCTCGCCGCCCGACAGCGCGATGGAGGGCGACTTGCGCAGCCTTTTGATGTCGAATTCGTCGAGCAGCGCTTCGAGCTGCTGGTTGCGGCGGTCGCGGTCGGGCTCGGCGATTTCCAGCACGGCGCGAATATTGTCCTCGACCGTCAGCCCCCGGAAGATCGAGGCTTCCTGTGGCAGGTAGCCGATCCCGAGCCGCGCGCGGCGATACATCGGCAGGCCGGTGACGTCGTGGCCGTCCAGCTCGATCATGCCCTTGTCCGGCTTGATGAGGCCGGTGATCATGTAGAACACCGTGGTCTTGCCGGCGCCGTTCGGGCCGAGCAGGCCGACCGCCTCGCCGCGGCGGACGTTCAGGCTGACGTCCTCCACCACCCGGCGGGCCTTGTAGCTTTTTCCCAGATGATGGACATGGAGCATGGTCAGGCCAATCGGTCGTCCGCGCCGTCAGGGCGCATTCTTCTTGGGCGCGGGCTTGGCTGCCCCCGGCGCGCCGGGTTTGCTGTCCTCGCCGGGCACGATCAGTGTGTGAACGCGGCCCTTGACGCGCCCGCCGCCGTTGGCTGAGACGACCGCCTGCCCGGTGGCGAGGTCATAGGTCAGTTGATCCCCGCGCGTGACATTCTCGCCCTGCGACAAGGCGACATTGCCGATCAGCTGGAATTTATTGGTCGGCTTGTCATAGACCAGGGAATCGCCGGTGCCGATCTGGTCCTTGCTGGTGATGGCGATCGGCCCCTTGCCCTCCATGCGGCGCAGGCCCGAATTGGCCCCGCCTGGACCGGCGGTGGCGGCGCTCGCGGCCGGCGCCGAGCCGGGCTTGCGGTCGAAGAAAATGGTCAGCACCGAGGCGTTGAGGCGAGTGTCGCCCTGCACCGCCACGACATTGCCGGTATAGACCGCCTTCTGCTCCTTGTCGAAATAGTCGAGCTTGTCGGCGGAAATATTGATCGGCTCGCGGCTGGCGGCGCCGGGCAGCAAAGCTGCGCCCTGCGCGGGCGCCGCGGGCTGGCCCGTTTGCGGCGCGTTCGGCGGCGCGGCCCGCGAGGATGTCGTCGCAAAGGACGAGGCCGCAAGGCCGAGCGCCATCAGAAGGACTCGCGCCCCGGCGGGTATTGCTCGACTCATGTTCACTGGTCCTTCTGGCCGGAAGCCGCGGCGTCTTCGGGCGGCTGCGTGAATTGCGACCGCACATTGCCCTGGAAGGTGACCTGGACGCCGTTC
>NZ_JAYSBG010000102.1:0-10415 GCF_041915505.1 Rhodoblastus sp.
AACGCATGCGCGTCTCGGCGATCTCCTTGATCCGTTTGATGAGGCCGGCCTGATCGCTCCGTCGGGAGCGGTAGTGATAGGTCGAGCGTTCGACTGGCAGAGCGCGGCAAGCACGACGGATGCTCACCTGCCAGAGCGCGCGCACAAGGTCGACCATCGACCGCTGGCGAGCAGGCCTCAGAGCTTTCGTTTGATGACGTCCTGCAACATCTCCTTGTCGAGCGACAGGTCCGCCACGATCCGCTTCAGGCGCGCGTTTTCTTCTTCGAGCTGGCGCAGCCGTTTCATCTCCGACGGCATCAGGCCGGCGTATTTCTTGCGCCAATTGTAGAACGTGGCGTCCGAGATGCCGGCCTTGCGGCAGACTTCGCCGACCGACGTTCCTTCCTCCGCCTGCCGCAAAATGAAGGCGATTTGCGCCTCCGTGAACTTCGACTTCTTCATGCCGAAAACTCCATCCGCAGCCCAGGCTGCTAAATTGGAATTTTCCAGCTTTAAACGGTCCAGCTTAACGGAGGCAGGTCAACACCTGCGGCCGCCGTCATCTCGGGCTCGGTTCGCCTGATATGCGAGCAGCGACGGGGCGTCAAAGCTGATCGCGCCCTCGCAGCGACAATTTCGCCGATAGAGAATCACGCACGTTAGACCGAGCTCGGCCGCATTGGCGATCGTCACGGGGTCATAGGGCAGGGGACGGCGCAACCCAAACTCGCACATATCCGGCACATGCAGGAAAGCCGCCCGGCACATAAATCAGAAATTTCGCGTAATTTCAGCTAGTTACATTGGCTGGGAGACCTGGATTCGAACCAAGATTAACGGAGTCAGAGTCCGCTGTTCTACCGTTGAACTATCTCCCACCGGGCAAGGCCTAGCGTGGCCCTCACATAGCGAAGTGGCGCTGGGAACGCAACCCCGATTTCGGCCCGGAATCTGCTTGATCTGGATCAACCAAGCTCCTTTTCCACACAAATCCCTTGTCGCTTCGCGCATCGGCGCTTTATGCTGACGTGTTGAGGCAAAAGCCTGTGCGGGCGCGGGGAGTGATGGTGCCGTCAGTCGACGCCATGGGAGCGGAGGAGTCTATCGGCCACGCGGCGCGGTTGCAGCGGTACGCCCCCGGCGGCGGACCCTGCAGCGTGCGGCGGACGGCGACCTATGCCGCGCTCGACCTTGGCACCAATAATTGCCGCTTGCTCGTGGCGAGGCCCATTCGCGATCCCGATCAGCGTTTTGCCGAGAATTTCCGGATCGTCGACGCCTTTTCACGAATCGTCCGTCTCGGCGAAGGCTTAAGTCAGACGGGAAGCCTCTCCGAGGCGGCGATTCGCCGCACCATCGACGCCTTGTTGGTCTGCCGCGACAAGATGAGCGCGCGCGGCGTCACGCGCTCGCGGCTGATCGCGACGGAGGCCTGTCGCGCGGCCGCCAATGGCGCCGAATTCATCGAACGCGTGCAGGAATCGACTGGCCTGGCGCTGGAAGTCATCAGCCGCGAAACCGAGGCGCGGCTCGCCGCCGAAGGGTGCGCCTCGCTGGCTGACGCCGCCGCAAAGAGCGTTGTTCTCTTCGATATCGGCGGGGGATCGTCTGAAATCGTCTGGCTCTCGGCAGGCTCCGGCGTTCCGGGCGCCGAGCGCGTGCGGCACTGGACCTCGCTGCAATTGGGCGTCGTGACGCTGGCCGAACGGTTCGGCGGCGCGGACGTGTCCTATACGCAGTTTTCGGACATGACGAATCTGGTCGTGTCGGAATTGCAGCAATTCCTCGCCTCCGCCTCCAAGGAGGAGCGCTGCAAGCGATTCCACCTGCTCGGGACGTCCGGCACCGTCACCACGCTCGCCGGCGTGCATCTCAACCTGCCGCGCTACGATCGCCGCCGCGTCGACGGCCTCTGGATGTCGCACGCCGAAATCGACGCGGTGATGAATCGCCTGCGCGGCATGTCCTATGCCGAACGGTCGCAGAATTCCTGCATCGGACCGGATCGCGCCGATCTGGTGCTGGCCGGCTGCGCGATTCTCGAGGGCATTCGCCTGTGCTTCCCGTCGGAACGGATTCGCATCGCGGATCGCGGCTTGCGGGAAGGCATTCTGCTCGAATTGATGCGGGCCGATCGTTCCTTCGCTTTTTAAGTCCGGACCCTGTTCAGCGCGCGCTTTTGCGGCTACGGGAAAGCGTCTCGCGCAAAAGGGCGGCAGAAAGTGAAAACGACGAAGGGCGCCGGCGGTCCGGGCGGGCGCGATCTCAAAACGCGGGTCAAGACGGCGCGCAAACGCACGCTGTCCTCTACGCTTTGGCTGCAACGGCAGTTGAACGACCCCTATGTGGCGCGCGCCAAGCGCGAGGGCTGGCGTTCGCGCGCCGCTTATAAATTGCTCGAAATCGACGAAAAGCACCGCCTCCTGCAGCCGGGACAGAAGATCGTCGATCTCGGCGCCGCGCCGGGCGGCTGGTCGCAGGCGGCGGCGAAAAAAGTCCGGTCCGCCGAGGGGCAGGGCAAGGTGGTTGGCATCGATCTGCTGGATATCGAACCGATCGCGGGCGTCGATTTCGCCGTTCAGGATTTTCTGGACCCCGAGGCGCCGGAGCGGCTGAAGGCTATGTTGGGCGGCGAGGCCGATGGCGTCATTTCCGACATGGCGGCCAATACCACCGGCCACAAGAAGACCGATCACCTCCGCATCATTCATCTCGCCGAGCTGGCGGTCGATTTCGCGGGCGAAGTCCTGCGGCCGGGCGGCTTTTTCCTGTGCAAGCTGTTTCAAGGCGGCGAGACGGGTGAATTGGTCGGTCGTCTGAAGCGCGACTACGCAACTGTGCGCCATATCAAGCCCAATGCGAGCCGGGCCGATTCATCGGAACTCTATGTGCTCGCCACCGGCTTCCGCGCTTCCCGTAATTCCTGAAGTCGAACGGCTCTCAAAGAAAACCAATAAAAAAGAGCCCGGCCGATTGGCCGGGCTCTCTGGGAAATCCCAGATCCTTACGGATCTCAGTACTTGGCGACGACCGGAGCCGGGGCGCTGAACAGATAAGCCAGGCCGACGCGGACGGTGTTGACCGAGCTCTGCTCGCGCAGGGCGGTCAGGGTGTTGACCCACGGGCTCAGGTTGTAGTTGCCGAAGTCGTAGTAACGATATTCGACGCGGCCAACCCAGTTCGGGGTGAAGGCGTATTCCACGCCGCCACCGACGTCCCAGCCGGACAGGTCGGCAGTCTTGGAGACGGAGCCGTACCAGATGCCGGTGGTGGTGCCGGTGAGGGACGCAGTGCCCTGCGCCCAGGCGGCGCCGCCGATGGCGTAGAACAGAGCGCGATCATAGGAAACGCCGAGGCGGCCGTTGATCGAAGCGAGCCAATCCAGGCTGCTCTTGGCGGTGAAGCCAGCGCCGCCCAGAGCCGGGGTGACCCACGAGAACGACTGCGAAGCGCCGGTGCCCTGGAAGTCGCCTTCGATGCCGAGCACGAAGTTCTGGTTCAGCTGATAGTTGTAGCCGACATAGCCGCCGCCGAGGACGCCGGAGGTGTCGAGGCTGTGCGAGTTCCAGCCGGTCCAGTCGGAGTGCAGGCTGGTCGAGCCGAAAGCGCCGCCGATGTCAGCACCGAGGTAGAAACCGGTCCAGGAGAAGGCCGGAGCCGGAGCGACGTAAACCGGAGCTTCCTTACGAGAAGGCAGGTCGGCGGCGAAGGCCGAGCCCGCCAGAGCCGCGAAGGCGACCGTGGAGAGAAGAAGATTACGCATTGATATTTCCTTCCTTGCTAAATGCCATAACGACCGCAAGCCGCTATCGTGGGCAGACCATAATTCGACTTACCAACCAAGGCTAGCCGAATAAAACTGTGTCGGCTTGATTGTCATGGCGTGTTGCAAAAGTGCCTCACTGAGCGTCCGTATTCGCCGGGAATCCGGCGGAAACGCGGCGTAACGACAATCAATGACAAAAATTTGATATTCCATTAAGGACGCCGCGTCGAGCGTAAATTTTCGCTTTTGCTGTGTTCCCACGCGCCGTTGGGCAGTTCGTTTCTTTAGAATCCGCGCCAAAGAGGATAGCGATTCGTTATCCCCGGCCAAGATCAAGGGACGTAACTGCTCATTGTTTCAGGATATTTGAAAATATACCTTCCCGTTGGTTAACGAGGACGGGAGGTCGGTAAATTTTCCAGGGATTGTTCGATCGGCCGGCCAAACAGCGCGAAAAGTCATCGTTCTGCCGGTCAAGCGGTCAATTTGGGCGCGTTTGCGCGGCAAATTTTTTGCTTTCGCTCTTTTTTCGTTTGCTAACGCCGCTTTTTTGAACGGTCAAGCGGCGCGTCAGGCCTGGCCGGGCGGACGATGGCCGGACAAGGCCGCGCCCGCATCTTTTGGAAGCCGCGTGAAGATCAGCGCCGAGGCGGCGGTGATTGCGGCGACCACGAAAAAGGCCGGCGGGAAGTCGCTGAAGCCGAGTTCGCCGCCGGGCGACAGCTCCCGCGTCGCCTCGACCACTGCGGCGGCGATCGCGACGCCCGACGAAATCGACAATTGCTGGCCCACCGCTGAAAGGCTGGTGGCCCGGCTCATGTCGGCGGGCGTTATATCGGCATAGGCGAGGGCGTTCAGCGCGGTGAACTCCAGCGAGCGGAAAAAGCCGCCGACGAACAGGACAATGAGCAGCACCATCTGGGGCGTCTCGGGCCGGAACCAGCCGTTCGCGAACAGAAAGGCGGCGCTGATGAGGGCGTTGAAGATCAAGGTGGCGCGGAATCCGAATCGACTGAGCACGGAAGCCGCCGTGGTTTTCATCAGCAGCGCGCCTGCGGTCGCGACGAAAGTGGTCAGGCCTGACTGGAACGGCGTCATGCCGAAACCGAGCTGGAACAGCAGGGGCAAGAGAAAAGGCGTGGCGCCGACGCCGATGCGAAACAGGAAGCCGCCGACCACGCTGGCCCAGAAGGAGCGGATGCGCAGCAGCCGCAGGTCGAGAATCGGATTGGGAACGCGTAAGGCGTGGCGCACATAGAAGCCGACCAGGACAAGGCCGGCCGCGACCAGGGCGAAATTCGGTCCGCTGGGCAGAAAGCCGCGTCCCAGCACCGTCAAGCCGAATATGACGCTCGACAGGCCAAGGCCGGAGAGCGCGAACCCGAACGCGTCGAAGGGGGCGACGTCCTCGTTCCTGATGTCGGGTATGTAAAGAGTGGAGAGAATCACGCCCACGACGCCGACCGGGACATTGATCCAAAAATTCCAGCGCCAATGCAGATAGGTCGAGATGAAGCCGCCGAGCGGCGGTCCGAGGATCGGTCCGACCAAAGCGGGAATCGTCAGATAGGCCATGGCGCGCACGATTTCGCTGCGCTCGACGGAGCGATACAGGGTCAGGCGGCCGACCGGCGTCATCATCGCCGCGCCGCAGCCCTGCACGATGCGCGCCGCGACGAATTGCGACAGCGTGCTCGAAAAACCGCACAGAATCGAGCCGATGGTGAAAGTGACGATGGCCGCGCCGAACACCCGTTTCGTGCCGAATCGGTCCGCGACCCAACCGGAGGCGGGAATAAACACCGCCTGCGCCAGCAGATAGGAGGTCAGCGCCAGTTTCAGCGCGATCGGATCCTGATGCAGATCCTCCGCGATCGCCGGTAGCGAGGTGGCGATAATGGTCGAATCGAGATTCTCCATGAACAGGGCGCAGGCGACGATCAGCGGCGTGAGGATGAACGGCCGCTCGCGCCCGCCCCGGCTTTGTTGAGCTTCGATCATCGAAAAAAGACGCCAGTTCCGTGCGATGGAGCCTGTATTTCAGGAGACGATTTAGGAATACCAGGCCGCGCCGTCCTCATGCGTTGACGCCGTCAGCAACGTCGCGCCAAAATTCTCCGTCGGTCTCTTAACCCGAACGCGCCGGCGAGGAAATGTGCGAAACGGATGTTTCACGTCCGAAACGCGCGCTTCGGGCTGGCGTGGCGCTCCCTCAGCCCCGACGATTCGTTTTCATGCCGCGCATGGTTTGAAAGCTGCGAAAGAAATGCTAAGAGCAGCCGCCAACTCGGATGGCGCCCGCGCCACGATCTTCCGCACCGCGCCTTTGCGCCGATGGAGCTGGCAATGAACGATTTTCCCAAATTGACCGAAGCCTTGACCTTCGACGACGTCCTGCTGCGTCCCGGTCACTCGGAAATCATGCCGTCCGGCGTCTCGATCAAGACCCGGCTGACGCGCGACATTGAACTCAACCTGCCGATCATGTCCTCGGCGATGGATACGGTGACCGAGGCTCGACTCGCCATCGCCATGGCCCAGGCCGGCGGCATCGGCGTCATCCATCGCAATCTCGAACCCGCCGAGCAGGCCGAGGAAGTGCGCCGCGTCAAGCGTTACGAGAGCGGCATGGTGGTCAATCCGATCACCATTTTTCCCGACGAGACCCTCGCCGACGCATTCGGCCTGATGAGCCGGCATTCGATTTCCGGCATTCCGGTCGTCGCGCGCGGCCCCGGCGACAAGCCGGGCAAACTGGTTGGCATTCTCACCAACCGCGACGTCCGCTTCGCCGATAATCCGGCCCAGCCGGTCTCGGAACTGATGACCAAGACGCTCGTCACCGTGCGCGAGGGCGTGAACAAGGACGAGGCCCGCCGCCTGCTGCACCAGAACCGCATCGAAAAGCTGCTGGTGGTGGACGCGGATTATCGCTGCGTCGGCCTGGTCACCGTCAAGGATATCGAGAAGGCGACCCTGCATCCGTCCGCCTGCAAGGACGAAGCCGGCCGGCTGCGCGTCGCCGCCGCCTCCACGGTCGGCGACAAGGGCTATGAGCGCGCCGAACTGCTGATTGACGCCGGCGTGGATTGCATCGTCGTGGATACGGCGCATGGCCATTCGCAATCGGTGCTCGATCAGGTGACGCGCATCAAGCGGATTTCCAACAAGGTGGCGGTGATCGCGGGCAATATCGCGACCGCCGAAGGCGCCAAGGCCCTGATCGACGCCGGCGCGGACGCCATCAAGGTCGGCATCGGCCCGGGCTCGATCTGCACGACGCGAATCGTCGCGGGCGTCGGCGTGCCGCAGCTCACCGCCATTCTCGAAGCCGCTTCCGAGGCCCGCAAGGCTGGCGTGCCGGTGATCGGCGACGGCGGCATCAAATATTCCGGCGATTTCGCCAAGGCGGTCGCGGCCGGCGCCGATTGCGTGATGATCGGCTCGCTGCTCGCCGGCACCGAGGAATCGCCCGGCGAGGTGTTCCTTTATCAAGGCCGCTCGTTCAAGGCCTATCGCGGCATGGGCTCGGTCGGCGCCATGGCGCGCGGTTCCGCGGACCGCTATTTCCAGCAGGACATCAAGGACCAGATGAAGCTGGTGCCGGAAGGCATTGAGGGACAGGTGCCCTATCGCGGCCCGGTCGCGCCGATCCTGCACCAGCTCGCCGGCGGCTTGCGCGCCGCCATGGGCTATGTCGGCGCCGCCTCGATCCCGGATTTCCAGCAGCGGGCGCGTTTCGTGCGCATCACCAACGCAGGCCTGCGCGAGAGCCACGTCCACGACGTGGCGATCACCCGCGAAAGCCCGAACTATCCGACGGGGTTGTGAGGGGCGTTAAAGGCTGCGCCACCGGGCGGGCGTCCTTGCGGACGTCCGAGCGCACCGGGTGAGGCTCCTTGCGGCTGACGAGTCAATTCTGAATTCTCAGTTTAGGGAATTCGCATCCTGTCACCGCAATCCCACATGCATAAGTGGCGCGGCTGTCTCCACGTGCTTTCGCATAGGCTATGAGACATCTTTTTATCTCTTGTCCTGGAAAAGAATTTTGGAGCACGAAATGGAAGCTATGCGTTCAAATGGTCGCCGACCTTCAACTATTGGCGACTTTTTCTCCCTGCGCCGCGTCGATGTCGAGCGTTTAGGTCGTTCAATCTGGAAATTGACGCTGATTGTTTATGGCGTTCGAATCCTGTTTGAAGTCTTTGATGTTTTGCATCTATGGCTCTCTCTAAATCCGACAGGACTCGCCGCGATTGCCGTTGCGTTTAGCGATATGATCGCTGTGATATCGCACCTTGCCGTGTCGCTGCTGTGGCTGATGATAATAAGGCTGGTGCTCGAAGTCTGCTTTACGCTGATAAATGTTTCACGAAACGCCTCCGGCGAAACAGAAAACGCGAATTAACCACCCAAAAGACACCTATGTGGACAAACGATCTGACTGCGCGATTTCGAAGCGCAGGATGTTCGGGCGGCGATTTCAGGTTCGCGGGAGGGCGGAGTGTGAAACGACCCCAGCCAGCGGCGTCATTGCGAGTGGAGCGAAGCAATCCACCTTTCGTCTCAATGGCGGCCGATTATGGATTGCTTTCGCTCAGGCCAGCCTGTCCCGCACATAGGCTTCGAGTTTGGCGAGGTGCTGCTTGCCGCCCTCGACGGCGCCATATTTCTCGACCACCTCGTCGCGCGATTCCTTGCTCGGATAGAGTTGACGCAAGGTGACCAGGGTTCCGCGCGGCGTCTCCTCCAGCGT
The DNA here is from genome assembly GCF_041915505.1 of Rhodoblastus sp. Lineage (GTDB taxonomy): Bacteria > Pseudomonadota > Alphaproteobacteria > Rhizobiales > Beijerinckiaceae > Rhodoblastus. Next base: position 8,505 of record NZ_JAYSBG010000102.1, read on the forward strand.
GACCGCCATTTCGAACCAGACGCGTTCACCATCGCCGTGGTCAAACACAAGGCGGGAGGGCGGCGCGATCTCTTTAAATATGGAATGGTTGGAATAGCGGGCGCCATCGGGGCCAACCATCACGAAAGTCCAGGCGCCGCCGACGCGGAAATCCATCGTTACGTCTTCATTGCGGAAGCCGTCAGGACCCCACCAATTGTTGACATGGTCCGGATCGGTCATGGCCTTCCAGACCTTTTCGCGGGCGAAGGGCATTTCGCGAGTCAGGATCAATTCGCGTTCATTCGCCGCCGGTATCGCCATCGCCATTTTCTCCCGTTTCCATTGTTTGAAGGTAGTTTTCCAGGCGGTCCAACCGCGCTTCCCAGATTTTCCGCTGCTCCTCGATCCAGCCCGAGGCGGATCGCAGCGGCGCGGCTTCAAGACGGCACGGCCTCCATTGGGCGTTCCGGCCTCGGCTGATCAGGCCCGCATTTTCCAGAACCTTGAGATGTTTCGTCACCGCCGGCGGCGAGATCGCGAGCGGAGCCGCCAGTTCGCCCACGGTGGCGTCGCCGCGGCTCAATCGCGCGAGCATGGCCCGTCGGGCCGGATGTGCGAGTGCGTTGAAGACGGAATCGAGTTGTGTTTCGTATTTCACCATTTGGTTAAATTAGATCGCTTTGGGCGGCCTGTCCAGCGCAGGGCGACCGGCAGCCGGCTGCAAGGCGGCCTGAGCGAACGCGCGAACGATCGGGAAAGGCCTTTCATATTGGCGGCGTCGCAAATCCCGACAACAATGCGATCCTTCACAAGGCGCGGCTGCGACGACGGATTCAAACCGTCGCCGCCGCGTGAAAGGGGGAGTCATGAAGCCGTCCAGCCTTTGTTTCAAAGCAGGCGTTTTATTTGTCGTCGTCGGAATGGCGTGGGGGCTGCTGATGGGCGCATCCGGCGATCATTCGACGCTCGCGGCCCATGCCCATTTCAACCTGCTCGGATTCGTTTCCCTCTTTCTCTTCGGCTTCTATTACCGCCTCAATCCCTTGGTCGAGGCGCAGTCTCTCGCGCGGACGCACGTCTGGATCTGGATCGCGGGCACACTGGTCCTCTCCATCGGCGTCGCGCTGGTCCATACGGACCATCCGATTGGCGATCCCTTCGCGGCGCTGGGCTCGATCGTCATATTGCTCGACGCGATACTCTTCGCCTGGCTGGTGCTTCGCGCTCCTGAGGGCGAAAGCCTCGCGTGACCGCCCCGTTTTCGGGTTGCGCGCGGGGGTGGACTGTGAAACGACCTGTGGCGAGACGGGCGCCTTTCGCTCGATTGACCCACTCGCCTGAAGGCCATCATGCATCCCGACGCCCGCATCGCCGCCGCGATCGAAGTTCTCGACGAATTGGAGACGCGCCGTCGTCCCGCCGCCGACGCCCTGAAGGATTGGGGCCTCGCCCATCGTTTCGCGGGCTCGAAAGATCGCGCGGCCATCGCCTCGCTGGTCTATGACGCCCTGCGTCGCCGCGCCTCGGCGCGCTGGATCATGAAGGAAGAAACGCCGCGCGCGGAAATGATCGGCGCGCTTTTGCTGGCGCGCGGGCTTTCGCCCGATGACATCGCCGCTTCCTTCAGCGGCGAAGGCCATGCCCCCGCGCCCCTGAGCGCGGAGGAGCGCGCCGCGCTCGCCGCAGCCGATCTTTCGGGGGCGCCGGACTGGGTTCGCGGCGACTTTCCCGAATGGCTCGCGCCCTCTCTTTTGCGCGCCTTCGGCGAGCGCGCGGCGGAGGAGGGCCGGGCGCTCGCAGCACGGGCGCCGCTCGATCTGCGCGTCAACGCCCTCAAGACGACGCCGGACAAGGCGCTTGAAGAACTGGCCCATCTCGGGCCGTCGCCCTGCCGCTTCGCGCCTTTGGGCCTGCGCATCGAACAGGGCA
>NZ_JAYSBG010000103.1:0-10316 GCF_041915505.1 Rhodoblastus sp.
TCGCCAATGGCGCGCAGATCATCGACGTCAATATGGACGAGGGCCTGCTGGATTCGCAGAAGGTGATGGTCGAATTCCTGAACCTGGTCGCCGCCGAACCGGATATCGCGCGCGTGCCGGTGATGGTCGATTCGTCCAAATTCGAGGTGATTGAAGCCGGCCTGAAATGCCTGCAGGGCAAGGCGGCGGTGAATTCGATCTCGATGAAGGAAGGCGAAGAGAAATTCATCGCCCAGGCCAAGATCGTGCGCCGCCACGGGGCAGCGGCGGTCATCATGGCGTTCGATGAACAGGGCCAGGCCGACACGTTCAAGCGCAAGATCGAAATCTGCACGCGGGCCTATAAAATCCTCACCGAAAAAGTCGGCTTCCCGCCCGAGGACATCATCTTCGATCCCAATGTATTCGCGGTCGCGACGGGTATCGAGGAGCACAATCATTACGGCGTCGATTTCATCGAGGCCGCGCAGGCGATCCGGCAGACTTTGCCGCACGCCCATATCTCGGGCGGCGTGTCCAACCTGTCGTTCTCGTTCCGCGGCAACGAGCCGGTGCGCGAGGCCATGCACAGCGTGTTTCTCTATCACGCCATTACCGCCGGCATGGATATGGGCATCGTCAACGCCGGCCAGCTCGCGGTCTATGAGAAGATCGATCCCGAATTGCGCGACGCCTGCGAGGACGTGGTGCTCGATCGCCGGCCCGACGCCACCGAGCGTCTGCTCGCGATCGCCGAAAAATATCGCGGCAAGACCACCGAGACGCGGGAGAAGGACGCCGCCTGGCGCGAGCAGACGGTCGAGGCGCGGCTCGAATATGCTTTGGTCAATGGCGTGACCGATTTCATCGAGACCGACACCGAAGAAGCGCGCCAGAAATCGTCGCGCGCGCTCGATGTGATCGAAGGGCCGCTGATGGCCGGCATGAACACGGTCGGCGACCTGTTCGGCTCCGGAAAAATGTTCCTGCCGCAGGTGGTGAAATCGGCGCGCGTGATGAAGGCGGCGGTGGCCTATCTGTTGCCCTATATCGAGGCCGCCAAGGGCGAGGAAGGCGGACGCAAAAGCGCGGGCAAGATTCTGCTCGCGACCGTGAAAGGCGACGTGCACGATATCGGCAAGAACATCGTCGGCGTCGTGCTCGCCTGCAATAATTTCGAGATTGTCGATCTCGGCGTGATGGTCCCCGCGACGCGCATTCTCGACGAGGCCAAGAAGCAGCAAGTGGACATCATCGGGCTGTCCGGCCTCATCACGCCCTCGCTCGACGAAATGGCTTTTGTCGCCGCCGAAATGCAGCGCGAGGATTTCGACATTCCGCTGCTGATCGGCGGCGCGACCACCAGCCGCGTGCATACGGCGGTGAAGATCGCGCCGAACTACGCCAATGATCAGGCGATCTACGTCACCGACGCCAGCCGCGCCGTCGGCGTGGCGCAGGCGTTGATCGGCGAGGGCAGGGCCGCTTACAAGAAGCAGATCGCTGAAGAGTATATCAAGACCGCCGAGGCGCACGCCCGCGCCGAAAGCGAGAAGAAACGCGTGCCGCTCGCGAAAGCGCGCGCGAACGCCTTCAAGATCGATTGGGAAAATTACAACCCGCCCAAGCCGAGCTTCACCGGCATACGCATCCTGTCCTCGCTCGATGTGGCGGAACTGATCCCCTATATCGACTGGACGCCCTTCTTCCAGAGCTGGGAATTGAAGGGCCGCTTCCCCAAAATTCTCGAAGACGAGAAACAGGGCGCCGCCGCGCGACAATTGTTCGAGGACGCGCAGAAAATGCTCAAGCGCATCGTCGACGAGCGCTGGTTCAATCCCAAGGCGGTGCTGGGCTTCTGGCCGGCCAATGCGGTCGGCGACGATATCGCGCTCTATACCGGCGAATCGCGTGGAGAGAAGCTCGCCACGCTCCACACCTTGCGCCAGCAGCTCGCGCGCCATGACGGCAAGTCCAATGTCGCGCTGTCGGATTTCGTCGCGCCGGCGGAGAGCGGCAAGGCCGATTATGTCGGCGCCTTTGTCGTCACCGCCGGGCCGGAGGAGGGCAAGATCGCCGACAAGCTAGCGCGGGCCAATGACGATTACGGCTCCATTCTGGTCAAGGCTCTTGCGGATCGCATCGCCGAAGCCTTCGCCGAATATCTGCACGAGCGCGTGCGAAAAGAGTTCTGGGCCTATGCGCCGGACGAGGTTTTGAGCAACGAGGATCGGGTCGCCGAAGCCTATCGCGGCATCCGCCCGGCGCCGGGCTATCCGGCCCAGCCGGATCATACCGAGAAGCAGACCATCTTCGACCTGCTCGCCGCGTCGCGCCGCATCGGCGTTTCGTTGACAGAGAGTTTCGCGATGCAGCCAGGCGCCTCGGTCAGCGGGCTCTATCTGGCTCATCCCGACGCGCATTATTTCGGCGTGGCCAAGGTCGAGCGCGATCAGGTCGAGGATTACGCCGCGCGGAAAAACATGAGCGTGGCCGAGGTCGAGCGCTGGCTGTCACCAATTCTCAACTACCGCCCATAAGCCCGACGCCTTGCGTCGGAGCTTGCTAGCTGCCGTTTTATGTGACAATAGGCGCAAAAAATAGGCATTTGGCGAGGCGGCGTCTTGAAAACCTTCTTGAGACGGCTGGCGCCGGCGCTCGCCGGCGGCACGCCGCGCGACGTCCTGCTGGCCGGGCTCGGCGCGCTGGTCGGCATTGGGCTGACGGGTTTCGTGACGGCGATGGGGGCCGGCGCCGGCGCGGTTCCGTTGATCGTGGCCCCCATCGGCGCCTCGGCGGTTCTGGTTTTCGCCGTGCCGTCGAGCCCGCTGGCCCAACCCTGGCCGGTCGTCGGCGGCAATGTGCTGTCCTGCCTCGTTGCGCTGGCGGTCTGCCAATTCGTCGCCAATCCCTTCCTCGCGGCGGGCGTCGCCGTCGGCGGGGCGATCGTGCTGATGTCGCTGCTTCGCTGCCTGCATCCGCCCGGCGGTGCGGCGGCCTTGCTGACCGCGCTCGCGGCCCATAGCGGCGCGCCGCCCGATCTGCTCTTCGCCTTCTCCCCCGTCGGCGCCAATTCTCTGCTGCTGGTGATGGCCGGAGTGGTCTTCCACCGCTTTTCCAGCCATTCCTATCCGCACCGGCCGGCGACGCCGCCGCAAAGCCTCTACGGAACCCTGGATTCGCCGCCGATCCGCCGGGCGGGTTTTCGCGACGACGATCTCGATGAAGTGCTCGGCGCGATGCACGAATCCTTCGACATCGATCGCGCCGATCTGGAGGAACTGCTCTGGCGACTGGAGGAGCGGGCGCTGGCGCGGACGAAGGACTCGCCGCTCTGCGGAGAGATCATGTCGAAGGACATTGTCTCGATTTCCTATGACGCGACAGTGGCCGAAGCGCGAGAGAAAATGCTGGCGCGCAAGCTGCGCTGCCTGCCCGTGGTCAACCGGCGTGGCGTCTATATCGGCATGATCGAGGCGCGTCGCCTGATCGGCGAGGCGGCGCTGGTCGCGGCGATCATAACCCATGCGCCGACAGCGCGGCCCGACACGCCGGCGCTGGCCTTCGCGGCGGCTCTGTCCAGCGGCCGGGCCTATGAGGTCGTGGTGGTCGATTCCAATTACCGGATCGTGGGGCTGATCACCCAGACCGACATGCTCGCGGCCATCATGCGGGCGCTGAACCGGCGCGGCTCGAACGCCTGATGTCGCGCGGCAAGTTGACAGCGAATTGAAACAGGTTCGGGCGCGGCGCGTTCCTTTCATGTCAGCCAGCCTCAAGCTGGCGATTGAAAGGGGGAGCGATGCGGCCGAGCGCCCGCTTGTTGGTCTGCAGTTTGTTCGTCAGCACGCAATTATGGCCGGCGGCGGCCAGCGTCGCGCCGCCACTTCCGCCGCCGCGTCCAGCCGATCTTGTCGTCGCGCCGCCTTCGGTCGAACCTCCGCAGCCACCGCCGCGGCCGCCGGATCTTACCCAGCCTGCGCCGCCTGCCACACCTGCGCCGCCTCCTGAACCTTCCCCGGCGGCGGTCGAAAATCCGGAAGATCCAGCGGCCTGCGATCAGCTCCTGTCAAGCGGCGCCGTCACCGTGAAACGCTTGCCGCCGATCGGCGGTGAGAATGGATGCGGCATAGCGGCGCCGGTTTCCCTTGAGGCGGTGATCCTTTCTGACAAGCGCGTGGTCAAGCTTGAGCCGCCTCTCACCCTGCGCTGCGATTTCGCGGCGGCGGCGGCGCGCTGGATCGCGACCGATCTGGTCCCATCGATCGAGGCGTCCGCCAAGGCGTCGTTCGGCCGCGTAGCGCGGTTCGCGGGGGCGGGAGGCTATCAGTGCCGCCCGCGCAACGGGCAGGCCGGCGCGTTCCTGTCCGAACATGCGCGCGGCAACGCGATGGACATCGATGCGATCGTGTTCGAGGACGGGCGCACGCTGTCGCTGTCGAACCCTGCCAATGATCTCGAACTTGCGACGGACCTGCGCGCGAGCGCCTGCGACGCCTTCTCGACCGTGCTGGGACCGGGAGCGGACGCCGCGCATGACCATCACATTCATCTCGATCTGGAGCGGCGTCGCCATGGCGGTCGGATTTGCGAATGGGACCTGCAATGATTCGAGGCCGGCGCGGCAAGCGGCGGCAAAATCGCTTGCGCTCCTGCGGCGGCTGAGCTTTGCTGCCCTCGCGCGGGAGTCGCGGCCGCATCGAGCCGGCCCCTCCGGCGGGAGGACATCAGCATGGATCATGCGGCGGAACTCAAGAAATACGCCCCCAACGCCGACCCGGCCAAGGCCGAGGCGCTGCTCAAATATCTGAGCATTGCGTTGCGCAATCCCGATTCTGCTCTGGTCGCCTCGTCGGACCCGGACGAGATCAAGACCGTCAAGACCAATTGGGCGAAGAAGAAGCTCGGCGTGACCGACGAGGCGGCCATCGACGCCGCGATCAAGACGGCCACGGAAAAGATGAAGGGCAACAACCACAAGTCGCGCGCGGCGTTCTATTACCTCGTCGCCGAGGCGCTGGGCAAGCTCGACGCCATCTGAACTCAGGCCGTCGGCAAGGCGGCGAGCAAGCCGCGCAGGGTCTCCAGGGTCGAGAGGTCGGCGATTCCGTCGACCTTTTCCGGCCTGAAATGACGTTGGAACGCAGCGACCGCGTCACGCGTCGCCGTGTCGTAGAGCCCGCTCGCCGGAACCTCATAGCCATAGGCCGCGAGCAGGGTCTGCAGGGCGGCGACAGGCGGCCCCATCGCGCCCGGCTCATAGGCCGGGCCGGGGCGGAGCGCCGCCGGCGCGACCCAATGGCCGATTCCGGCCTCATGCAGGCGGCGCCAGGGAAAATATTCGCCGGGGTCGCTCTTGCGCGACGGAGCGACGTCCGAATGGGCGAGCACCCGCTGCGGGAGAATCGCCAGCCGCCGCTTAATATCCGCGCAGAGCGCGATCACCGCCTCGATCTGGGCGTCGGGATAGGCTGGGCAGCCGCCGTCATGGCCGGGATTGACGATCTCGATGCCGATCGAGCGCGAATTGAGGTCGGTCTCGCCGGCCCAAAAGCTCTTGCCGGCGTGCCAGGCGCGGCGCGATTCCGGCGCGAGTTGCCAGATGCGGCCATCTTCCCACACCAGATAATGGCAGGAGACCTGGCTTTCCGGCGCGCACAGCAGAGCGAGCGCGGCCTCGCCGGTCGGCATGCCGGTATAATGCAGGATGATTGCGTCCACCGGCCCGCGCAGGCGCTCGCCGTGATTGGGCGAGGGCTCGAAATGGCTGGCGAGCGGGCTGTCGGCGATCATGCGGCGTCGGGCTTCGAATCAAAAAGGCGGCCCGGACGGGCCGCCTTGTTCAGAGATGCGGTCCGATCGCTCAATACCAGGCGATGCAATGGCGGCCGCCATAAGGATCGACCTCGAATTCGGCGCAGCGGCGCGGCGGCGGGGGAGGCGGCGGCGGCGCGGTATTGGCGCCGATGATGCCGCCCGCGGCGGCGCCCAGAATGCCGCCGGCGACAGCGCCGCCAGCCCGGCCCGAAGCGAGGCCGCCGACGACCGCGCCCGTCGCGCCGCCGATCGCGGCGCCGCCGATCGCGCGGTCCTGAGGCGTGTAGCAGCCGGAAAGGCCGAGGCAGCTTACCGCGGCGAGAGTCAACATCAGGCTCGTTTTCATCGTTCAGGAAACTCCTCGGCGCCGCCCCAAGCGGCTCTGTCGCCGCGGGACGGGAGACTGCGCCGACAATGGACAGCCGAACGCGGCCGCACAAGTGCAAATTTGCCACGTCCGGCCGAACAATCACAGGCGCGACGCCGTGGGCGGCGTCCTCAACCCTTTAGCGCCCGATCGGCCCGCCGGAGCATCAGCCGAAGCAGAGATTGAGCTTGGCGTCCCAGTCCTTCGGCTGCGGCTCGTAGAGGTTCGGCCGGCCCCGTCCCAATGCGCCGTCCGAGCGCGCGCGCAGATAGACGTAGATCGCGTCCAGGTAGCACATGACGTTCTTGTCGTCGCCGAAATGGGGCATGACGAGGTTCTGGGAGGCGGAGACATTGCTCATGCCGCCGACGATGATGCCCTCGACCTGGTCCGTGGGCAGCGATTTCAGCGCATCGACGAGAGAGGGCGCATAGGTCGAGCCGAGGCCGTCGGGGCCATGGCATTGCAGGCAGTTTGCGCCATACATTACATAGCCGATATAGCTGTACCAATCGACCCGGCCGTCCTTGTCGATCTTGTAGGTCGGATTGTTGTTCCGGTCGAAATATTCGCCGTCTTTCGACGATTTCGGCGTCGGGTCTCCGGCGCCGTCGGCATAGGCGAGGCCAAGGCAACAGACCCATGCCGCCGCCGCGATCGAGATGGCGCGAAATCGAGGCATCCTGGGCCTCCCCTCCCGTGGCGCCCGGCGTGCGTGCGTCGTGGCGCCGTTCCTTGCAGGTTGGTCCCGCTTTTGACCCCGCGATGATGTGGCAGGCGCGGCTTTCAGACAAGGCGGAACCCGTCGCGCGCCGAAAAAACTTGACGCGCGGCCTTCGGCTGCTATGCCGGGGCAGCCAGTCGGCCGGATGGCCGCCGTCCTTCGGGATGGAGGAAAGTCCGGGCTCCACGGAGAAACGGCGCCGGATAACGTCCGGCGGGGGCGACCCCAGGGAAAGCGCCACAGAAAGCAAACCGCCGCCGATTCGTCGGCGGCAAGGGTGAAAGGGTGCGGTAAGAGCGCACCGCGCTGGCGGCGACGTCGGCGGCATGGCAAGCCCCGCCGGGAGCAAAACCGAATAGGGACGACAGGGCGCAGGTCTTTGGCCTCGCTCACCCTTCTCCGGGGCGTCGTCCGGGTTGGTTGCACGAGACGGCCAGTAATGGCCGTCCCAGATGAATGGCCATCGCGCGCCGCAAGGCGCCATACAGAACCCGGCTTACAGGCCGGCTGGCGCCTGACGCGTCATTTGGGTGCGGCGCGTCAACAGGTTCTTAACGCTAACGATGCTTTAATATCGGCCAATGCATTTTTCCGAAGCCTTGCTTCCGCGTTGACGCCTCTCATGTCGCATGTTAGCCGAATTCACATCCCATGCGGCGTCTCGCCTGCCTGCTTTCGCCGGGGCCCAAGCCTCCGGCGGCGCCTCGGCGCGGGCGGGTCTACGCGTCGCGACGGCCGGCTTTTCTTGCGCGCGAGGCCGCAGATGACAGGACTTCCCGCCGAATCGCCGCATCTCCCGGTGCTGGCGCAGGAGGCGATCGGCGCGCTGGCGGTCAAGCCCGACGGGCTCTATCTCGACGGCACATTCGGCGCCGGCGGCTATACGCGCCTCGTTCTGGCGGAGGGCGGGCGCGTGCTGGCGCTCGACCGCGATCCGACCGCGATCGCGGGTGGGGCGGCGCTGGTCGAGGCGAGCGGCGGCCGGCTCATGCTGGCCCAGACCCGCTTTTCACAGATGGAGACGGCCGCGCGCGAGCGCGGCCTTGGCCCGTTCGACGGAATCGTGCTCGATATCGGCGTGTCGTCCATGCAGCTCGACCAGCCGGAGCGCGGCTTTTCCTTCCGCTTCGACGGCCCGCTCGACATGCGGATGGAAAAGGCCGGGCGCAGCGCCGCCGATCTGGTCAATAATCTGGAGCAGGAACCGCTCGCGGATCTGCTCTATCTCTATGGCGAGGAGCGCGCTTCGCGTCGGATCGCCCGCGCTATCGTGGCCGAACGCGCCAAGGCGCCGATCACGACCACCGCCGCGCTGGCGCAGATCATCGCCCGCGCCAATCCCGGCAAGCCGCAGGACATTCACCCCGCGACCCGCTCCTTTCAGGCCTTGCGCATTGCGGTGAACGAGGAGCTGGACGAGCTGACCCGCGCGCTGGAGGCGGCCGAGCGCCTGCTGCGACCCGGCGGGCGGCTGGCGGTCGTGACCTTCCATTCGCTGGAGGACCGCATCGCCAAACAATTCTTCGCCACGCGTTCGGGGCGCGGCCGCGCGGCCTCGCGTCTGCTGCCGGGCGAAAAGGCGCCGCCGCCGTCGACCTTCCGGCTGCTCGCCGCCCAGCCGGTCGCGCCGACCGAGGCCGAATGCGCGCGCAATCCGCGCGCCCGCTCGGCCAAATTGCGTTGGGCGGAGCGCACCGCTGAAATCCCTTCTCCCCTGGCGGGAGAAGGTGGCGCCCTCGGGCGCCGGATGAGGGGGGAGGGCCGCTGACATGATCCGTCTGATGAATGTCATCGCGATCCTGGTGCTGGTCGGCTCGGCGGTCTACGCCTATTCGATCAAATACGCCACGCTCTACCAGGCCGAGAAAATGGCCAAGCTGAAGCGCGAATTGCAGTCCGAGACCGATTCGCTCGCCATGGTGCGGGCGGAATGGGCCCATGTCGCCAATCCGGTGCGCATTGAGGCTCTGGCGGATCAATATCTCGGCGGCCAGGTGATGCAGCTTTCGCAGATCGCCACGCTCGCCGGCTTGCCGGACAAGGGCGCGCGCGGCGACGAGATCGGCGCCAAGCTGCAGGATCTCGGCCTGTCCGAGCCGACCAACACGCCGGGCGCGGCGCCGTCTTCGGCGACGCCCAAACCCGGCGGCGCCAACGCCACGCCGGGCGGCGCCGGTCCAGCCAAAGCGGGGAGGTGAGCCATGGAAGCCGCCGCCGCGCGCCTTGAACCCGTCCACGAGCCGGCGCCCCATCCGCCGGCCGCCGCGCCTTTCGCGGCACCGCCGCCCGTTACGCCCGCGCCGCCTCCCGCTTCCGCGCCGCCGCCGCGTCGCGCCTTCGATCTGAAAAAGACGCTGCGGGCGATTTTTTCGACCCATTGGACGAAGAGCGGCGGCCGCATCAAGCTCACCGCGGCGGCTTTCGCCGCGCTGTTCCTGGTCTTTGTCGGCCGACTCGCCTATTTCGGCGCCAAGCCGGAGCAGCATTCGGTGCGGCGCGAGGCCTCCGAGGCCATTTCCGCCGCGCGCCCCGAACTGGTCGACCGCAACGGCGAGGTGCTGGCGACCGACATCAAGGTGATGTCGGTTTTCGCCGAGCCGCGCCGCATCATCGACAAGGACGAAGCGACCGAATTGATCACGGCCGTGCTGCCGGACGTCAACGCCAGCGAATTGCGCGCCAAGCTCGGTTCGCGAAAAGGCTTCGTCTGGGTCAAGCGCGGCGTGACGCCGGCCCAGCAGCAGGAGATTTTCCGCCTTGGCCTGCCGGGCGTCGGCTTCCTGCCGGAGAACAAGCGCGTCTATCCCAACGGCCCGCTCGGCGCCCATGTGCTCGGCTTCACCAATTCCGACAATGCCGGCATCGCCGGGATCGAGAAATATCTCGACGGCCAGGGCCTGTCCGATCTCCACGACGCTGGTTTCAATCTCGCGCCGGAAAATCTGACGCCGGTCGCCTTGTCGCTCGACATGCGCGCCACCCACGCCTTGCGTGACGAGCTGGTCCACGGCATGGAGCGCTTCCAGGCCAAGGCGGCGGCGGCCGCGATCCTCGATGTCAATACGGGCGAGGTCATCGCCGAGGCCTCGCTGCCGGATTACGATCCGAACAATCCGGTGGATGGGCTCAAGCCCAACAACATCAACCGCCTGACCGTCGGCGTCTATGAAATGGGCTCGACCTTCAAGGCGCTGACCATCGCCATGGCGCTCGACGCCGGCAAGGTCAATCTCAATTCGCGCATCGACGCGCGCAGCGAGCTGAGCTGGGGACGCGGCGTCATTCACGATTATCACGCCACGCACGCCATTCTCACGGTGCCGGAAGTCTTCGTCCATTCCTCCAACATCGGCTCGGCGCGCATGGCGCTGATGGTCGGCGTCGAGGGCCACAAAGCCTTTTTGCGCAAGATGGGCGAAATGGACCGCA
>NZ_JAYSBG010000104.1:0-10307 GCF_041915505.1 Rhodoblastus sp.
CATTTCTCCTGGGCTTCGCGCGGCGAACTCGTCGGCTATGTCTATGACCAGAACAGCGCCACGGTCGCGCGCGACGGTCTGGAGCATGTGCTGCGCCTGATCGCGCAGAGCAATGTCGACAAGATCAATATCGTCGCCCATTCCATGGGCAATTGGGTGACGGTCGAGGCTTTCCGCAATATCGCGATTTCGAAGGAATTTCCGCGCGGCAAGATGGGGGCGATCATCCTCGCCGCGCCGGATATCGACGTCGACGTGTTCCGCTCGCAGATGGCGCGGATCGGCAGGCCGAAAAAACCCTTCCTGATCGTGCTGTCGCGCGACGACCGCGCGCTGGCGCTGTCGCGCTTCATCGCCGGCGACGAGTCCCGCCTCGGCGATTACAAGAACGCCGCCGATTTGACCAAATATAATGCGATTGTCGTCGATCTGACCGATGTTCAGGGCCTCAGCCCGATCAATCACGACAAATTCGCCGAACTGGCCATGATCGCGCCGCAACTCAAGGAAGTGCTCGCGGAAGGCGTCGGCAACAGGCATTCCATTGAGGAAGACGCGACAGCGCCCGTTCAGAACGCGCCTGACGTCGTCAAGACGGTGCTATCTCTGCCGATCAGCGTGGTCGCGGCGCCGATCGTCATCATAGCGCGGCAGACGCAATGATGCGGCGCGCCGTCGCGGCCGGGAACCCATGATGGATCCGGCCGCGTCGCATCCGCTGCTCGATGCTTTCAGAAGCGTCGAAGCGACGCGCTTCGCGCCGATCGCCGCTCAGGCGCTGGCGCCGGCCTTTCTGCTATCGGCCTGCGCCGCCATATTGTCGTTCCTGATGAACCGGCTGTGGCGCATCCTCGACCAATATCATGCGCGCGAGGGTGCGCGGGAGACGCCGGAGGCCCGCGCGGCGGCGGCGCGCATGTTGGCTCGCGCGCGGCTGATCTATCGGGCCATCCACTCGACGACCGGAGCGGCCTTGGCCACTGCGGGCGTGGTGCTGGTTGTCTTCGTCAACAGCGTGATCGGCATGGAGCATGAGTGGGGATCGGCGCTGCTGTTCCTGCTGGCCATCGGATTGATCGCGCACGCCTTCGTTTGCCTGTTGCTCGAAGTGCGGATCGCCATGCTCGATTTTGGGGTTCTGCTGAATGCGCCGGAAGCAAACACCAAACCGCCGGAATGACAAAGCCTGGCCGGGATTGGGCGGCGCGCACGGACCATCACTTTGATATCAAAAGTCTATTGTAGTTCCATAATATTGATTATGCGAACTTAGGTTTGGGCCCCTCCATTCTACGCGATGCGGAGCACCCAGTCCTTCGGACTTCGCCGCGCGGACTCCTGAGCTCGCCGTCGCGGCTTCAACGGGCGCCGGGTCTTTTGTCGGGAACACGCAATTGTGATGACGGCGTGGCTCCCGCTCGGGCGGGCGTCCGGGCAAAGTGCGTGAAATTTCACCGGGCAAGCCTGCGCTTTGGCAAAAATAGCCATAGCCAAAAACGCGGGTTTCCTGCTAGATTAACAACGCGCGGGCTTTGGACTGAAGAAATCACACACCATCGGCTGGCGTTTCCGTGCGGTCAATTATGGCTGGAGCGGGAGCATGGCGGCGTACGGCATAACTCTGGGTCGGCGCCCCGATCGAAACTATGGCGGAGCACTAAAGAGCGGACATGAGCAAAGGTAAAGATTTTCGAGGACCCAGGAAGCGCGGTTTTGATGATGATGGTCCCTCTCCTTATGACGCCCCGCGCCAGTTTCGCCAACCCCGTCCAGCCTTCGATCGGCCGCCTATGGGCGGCGGGTTTGGCGATTTCGCTGCGCCTCCGCCGGGGAGCTTCAACGCCGCCAATGCTGTCGACGCCATTGTGAAGTGGTTCAAGGCGGACAAGGGTTTCGGCTTTGTCGAATTGTCCAATGGCACCGGAGACGCGTTCCTGCACATCGGCGCGCTTCAGTCCGCCGGCTTTGACTCGGTCCCTCCGGGCGCCAAGCTCAAGGTGATTGTCGCCAATGGCGTCAAGGGCCAGCAGGTCACCCGCGTGCTCGAAGTCGACACCGCCGGCGCCGCCGAGCGCGCGCCTCAGCGCAGCTTCGATTCCTCGCGGCCGCCGCCGCGCCGTCAGCCCGACGTCAGCAATGCGGTCGAGGTTCAGGGCGCGGTCAAATGGTTCGACGGCGCCAAGGGCTTTGGCTTCGTCCAGGCCAGCGATGGCGGCAAGGACGTGTTCGTCCATATCTCCATCCTCGGTCAGGCGGGCATTTCCCAATTGCCGGAAGGCCAGGCGGTCACCATGAAAGTGGTCGACACGCAGAAGGGCCGCGAAGCGGTCGCCATCGAGCTCAACTGAGCGTTTTGGCCTTTTGACGAAAATCCGGAGCAGGGCGAAGCGCCCTGCTCTTTTCTTTTTGGGGATCCTCAATGGAACCGTCGCGCGACATCGCCCGCCTGCTTGAGATCATGACCGCCCTGCGCACGCCCAGGACCGGCTGCGCCTGGGATCTGGCCCAGGATTTCAAGAGCATCGCGCCTTATGCGATCGAGGAAGCCTGCGAGGTCGTGGACGCGATCGAGCGTGAGGATTTCGTCGATCTGCGCGACGAATTGGGCGACCTCCTGCTGCAGGTGGTGTTCCATGCGCGCATGGCGCAGGAAAGTGACCTGTTCGATTTCGGCGGCGTCGTCGAGGCGATCACCCAGAAGATGATCCGTCGTCATCCGCATGTTTTCGGCGAACCGGAGCAGCGCACGCCGGAAGCCGTGGAAGGCGTCTGGGCGGAGATCAAGGCGCAGGAAAAAGCCGAAAAAGCGGCCGCCCGCCGCGCCGCCGGTCTGCCTGATCAGGCGCGGGAGGGTTTTCTGTCGGACGTTCCGACCGCCCTGCCCGCGCTCACCCGCGCGATCAAATTACAGGACAAGGCGTCGAAAGTCGGCTTCGACTGGAACGACGCCCGGTTGGTGCTGGCCAAGATCCGTGAGGAATGCGACGAGGTCGAGGAAGCGCTCGATCGCGGTGACAAGGCTCATGTCGCGAGCGAAGTCGGCGATCTGCTGTTTGCGGTGGCCAATCTGGCGCGTCACGTCAGGACTGACGCCGAAGCGGCCCTGCGCGGCTGCAACGCCAAATTCGAGCGGCGCTTCCTCTTCATCGAGCGCGCCCTGGAGCGGGACGGCAAGACGCTCGGCGACGCCTCGCTAGAGGAAATGGACGCTCTGTGGGACGAGGCCAAGGCGCTGGAATCGACGCCCTGATCAGAGCTTTTTGGATCAGAGCTTTTTGCGCAACACGGCCCGCCAATGCCGGCTGGGCGTGACGCCCGCCGGAATATCTTCCAGACTTTCGAGCACGAGGCCATTTTCCGCGAAAGCCTCGATGTCAGAACGCGCGAGCGGCCAAGGCGGCCCCTCTATCTCCTGCGCCTCATCGCGGGCGCGGGCGATCGCCAGCAAGCGTCCGCCCGGCTTGACCAGATCGGCCAGAGCCTTGCGCGCCGCCGGCAGGATCTCGGCCGGCAAGGCCTGCAAAGTATAGGTTTCGTGGACCAGATCGAAAGCGCCGAGCCATTCCGGCGGCGGCGCGAACAAATCGGCGGCGCGGAAAACGATGCTCTTGTCGCGAAAACGGTTCGCCGCCCATTCCACCGCGCGCGGCACGAAATCGAACGCCGTGACTTTGGCCCCCGCCTCCGCAAGGGCCGCCGCATTGTCACCCAGGCCGCAACCGACATCGAGCGCTGTCAGGCCATTAAGCGCAGGATTTCTCGCTAGCCAGTCCAGCAGGTAGGGATGAGCGGCCAGATTGCCCCAGGGAACTTTGACCGCATCCCCGTCCGACAGCGCATAGACCGCCTCGAACCAATCCTTGCGCTTGGGATCCTTGAGGGCGGCGCCCGGCTGTTTGGCGGGGTCGATCTCGTCGAGACGCCGGCGCGCCTCCGCGCGCCTTTCAGCCTGCGCGGGGTCGAGCGGATCGAAATGTTGCGGCTTTTCAGCCATGATCTTATTCCTCGCCGGCCTCGGCGTCGTCGCCCTCGCCGTTCTCGTCCTCGCTGATCCGCTCGACCGAGACGACCTGTTCGCCTTCGGCGGTATTGAAGACGATGACGCCCTGTGTGCTGCGCCCGGCCACCCGAATGCCGTCGACCGGGCAGCGGATCAACTGGCCGCCGTCGGTGACCAGCATGATCTGGTCCTTGTCCTCCACGGGCATGGAGGCGACCAGATCGCCGTTGCGGGCGTTGACCACCATGGCGACAATGCCTTTGCCGCCGCGCCCGGTCACGCGATATTCGTGGGACGAAGTGCGCTTGCCATAGCCATTGACCGAAACGGTCAGGATGATTTGCTCGTTGGCGGCGAGTTCCTCGAAACGCTCCGGCGACAGCGGCGCGGCGTTCTCGCCGCCCTCCTCCGTCTCGACGGCTTCGACCTCCGCCTCGTCCGCCTGCGCCCGGCGCATTTTGAGGAAGGCGGCGCGTTCGTCGCCGCTCGCCTCGACATGGGTCAGGATCGACAAAGCGATGACCTGATCGCCCTCCGCGAGATTGACGCCGCGCACGCCCATGGAATCGCGCCCCTTGAACACGCGCACCTCGGTCACGGGGAAGCGGATGCACTGGCCCTTGGCTGTGGTCAGCAACACGTCCTGCGCTTCCGTGCAGATCTGCACGTCGACGATGCCCTCGCCCGGATCGAGCTTCATGGCGATCTTGCCGGCGCGATTGACCTGGGTGAAATCGGATAATTTGTTGCGCCGAACCGTGCCGCGCGTGGTGGCGAACATCACGTCCAGGCCTTCCCAGAGTTGCTCGTCCTCTGGCAGGGCCATGATGGAAGTAATTCGTTCGCCCTGCTCCAGCGGCAGCATATTGACCAAAGCCTTGCCGCGCGCCTGCGGCGCCGCCAGCGGCAGGCGCCAGACTTTTTCCTTATAGACCTGGCCGCGCGACGAGAAGAACAGCACTGGCGCATGGGTCGAGGCGACGAACAGCCGCTGGACGAAATCCTCCTCGCGGGTCGACATGCCGGAACGGCCCTTGCCGCCGCGCCGTTGCGCCCGATAGGTCGAAAGCGGCACGCGCTTGATATAGCCGGCGTGCGAAACGGTGACGACCATATCCTCGCGCTGGATGAGATCCTCATCCATCATGTCGCCTTCGACATCGAGGATCTGCGTGCGGCGCGGCACGGCATGGGACGCCTTCACCGCCAGCATCTCGTCCTTGACTATGCCGAACAATCTTTCGCGCGAGCGCAGAATTTCCAGATATTCCGCGATTTCGGCCGCCAGCTTGTTCAGATTCTCGGCGATTTCGTCGCGGCCGAGAGCGGTGAGGCGCTGCAGGCGCAGATCGAGAATGGCGCGCGCCTGGGTCTCCGACAGGCGGCAATTGCCGTCTTCGTCGATGGAATGGCGCGGATCGGCGATCAGCGCGACCAGAGGCGCCATGTCATGGGCCGGCCAGACGCGGCTCATCAGCGCCTCGCGCGCTTCCGCCGCGTCGGCCGAGGTGCGGATCAGCCGGATCACTTCATCGATATTGGCTACCGCGATGGCGAGGCCGACCTGAATATGAGCCCCGTCTCGCGCCTTGTTGAGCTTGAATTTGGTGCGGCGGCTGACGACTTCCTCACGGAAATCGATGAAGGCCTTCAGGCAATCGGTCAGATTGAGGCTCTCGGGGCGCCCGCCATTCAAGGCGATGATATTGGCGCCGAAGGAACTTTGCAGCGCGGTGAAGCGGTAGAGCTGGTTCAGCACCACATCGGCCACCGCGTCGCGTTTGATCTCGATGACGATGCGCATGCCCTCGCGATCGGATTCGTCGCGCAGGTCTGAAATACCCTCGATCTTCTTGTCGCGCACCAGTTCGGCGATCTTCTCGATCAGCGTCGCCTTGTTCACCTGATAGGGAATTTCGGTGAAGACGATCGCCTCGCGGTCCTTGCGCAGCGTCTCGATGGTGGCGACGCCGCGAATGAGGATCGAACCGCGGCTGGTTTCATAGGCTTGCCTGATGCCGGCGCGGCCCATGATGGCGCCGCCGGTCGGGAAGTCCGGCCCCGGCACGATCTCCATCAGCTCGGCAAGCGTCATGTCGGGCTTGTCGATCAAGGCGACGCAGGCGTCGATGACCTCGCCCAGATTATGCGGCGGAATGTTCGTCGCCATGCCGACGGCGATGCCGCCCGCGCCATTGACCAGCAGATTGGGGAAACGCGCCGGCAGGACCGACGGCTCTCTTTCCTTGCCGTCATAATTGGGCTGGAAATCGACCGTGTCGGAATCGATGTCCTCGATCAGCGCCAGCGCCGGCCGCGCCAGGCGGGATTCGGTGTAGCGCATCGCCGCCGCGCGGTCGCCGTCGACCGAGCCGAAATTGCCCTGGCCGTCGATCAGCACCAGGCTCATCGAGAACGGCTGGGCCATGCGCACCAGCGCGTCATAAATCGCGGCGTCGCCATGCGGGTGATATTTGCCCATCACCTCGCCGACGATACGGGCCGATTTCACATAGGGACGATCTGGCAGAAAATTGTTTTCCTGCGCCGAATGCAAAATGCGACGATGCACCGGCTTTAGGCCGTCGCGGACGTCCGGCAGCGCGCGGCTCACGATCACGCTCATCGCATAAGCGAGATAGGAGCTTTTCATCTCTTCGGTGATGGAGACCGGACGGATGTCAGAACCAGGCGGCGTCGGATTGTTATCGTCTTGATCGGCCAAAATGCGCTCTTAGGCTAAGGAAAGAAGAGTTGGCCCTTTCTAGGCGATTCTTACCCCAAAAGCCAATTTGCGAGCCCCCGGCTTACCCTTCATTATTCATTTGATATCAATGTATTACACCGAAGCGCAGACAAGCGTGGCGGCGGCTGCAATTATTTCGTCGCACGGATCGTCGAACATGACGCCTTTTTCGCCCGGAATCAGCACTTCGAGGCTTTCAGCGCCAGCGCGATCAGGGCGCCTTGCCGGTTGACGCCGGTCTTGCCGAAAACGCGTTTGAGATGGCCGCGGGCGGTCTCGACCGAAACCCCAGCCCCCATCGCGACCGATTCAAGGGTTTCGCCGGCGGCGAGCGCGGCCGTCAAGCGCGCCTCCGCCGCGGAAAGACCGAAAATACGCGTCAGCAGGTCCGGATCGGCGCCGCGCCGCGCGCCGAGATCGGACGCCATGAGCGCGATTTGCGGTTCGCCGCCGCAATTCGACAGGGAGGCCGGCGCGCGCAGCGGGCGCAGGACGATCGGCAGGAGATCGGGCCGACGGACCACGATCGGCTCGCCGTTCCCGAGCGACGGCGAGGCCAGAACATGGTCCAAAGCGCGTGCGGCGTCGCGGTCCATCAGATGAAGACGCCCGTTGCGGATCAACAGGGCGGGAGAAAAAAGCTGCTCCATCGTGGCGTTGAATCGCAGAACCCGCCCGTCAACCGCGAGAAGCGCGGCGGGAGTCCGGAGCGCCTCCAGCAGGTCGAAAATGCCGGCGAGCCACGCTTCCCGGACACGGTCCGCGACGCGCGCCACGGTAGAGAGGCGGCGGCCCAATTCGGCCAGCCGCAATGTGTCGCGGCGGGAAAACGGATCCTGCGCCGGGCCGCGCTGGATCGACAGGACGAATGTGTCGCCTGTCGCCTGTACGCGCAAACCCGCGAACCAACGCAAATCGAACCGTCCGAGAAAATCGCGATAATAGGGATGGTCTTCGATCTCCGCGCGCGTCGCGATGTCCAGATCCGTCACCACGCCCCGGCGCATCAGGGTTTCGACGCCGCGAAAGCGCAGATCGCAGGCGTTCCAGCCCTGGGTCAGATAAAATTCTGACGCTTCGATCATCGATTCCGTCATGGACGGACAAAGTTCGTGGCTTTTCAGGGAGAACAGAATGGCGCCGCGGCTTGCCGTCGCGCTCGCCGCCTGCTCCATCGCGGCGCCCCACTCGCCCTGGCCGAGCGACGCGGCGAGAAAGGCGTCTTCAATGGCGATGAAGTCGTCCGTGCCGATCATACGCCGTCCCTGCCCCGACTGGCGGGATCTCGTCGGATTCGTCGGCGATCCGCCGAAACCGCGATCATGCGGGCGTCGGCCGTCAGGCGCGGTTTGTTGCGCGATAAAGCCGGAAGCGCCACCCTCCAACGAGTCTAGGCGCATTCCTCGTCGACGCAAGCCTCTGCTTCCTCAGGGATTTTACGTATTCGGACGGTTCAGAACGGAATGTCGTCGTCGATCGAATCCGAAGCCCGACCGCCCGAGGGGCCGCCGCCGAAGCCGCCCGAAGCCGGAACGCGCTCCATCGGCGACTGGCGGCCGAAACCGCCGCGCGACGCCCCGCCGAAGTCGGAGTCTTCGCCGCCCCGGCCCCGGCTGTCGAGCAGGGTCAGTTCGCCGCGGAAGCGTTGCAGCACGACTTCGGTGGTCTTGCGTTGGTTGCCGTCCTTGTCGGTATATTCGCGGGTTTGCAATTGGCCTTCGAGATAGATTTTCGCGCCCTTCTTGCAATATTGCTCGGCGATTTTCCCGAGATTCTCGTTGAAAATCACCACATTATGCCATTCGGTGCGATCCTTGCGCTCGCCGGTGGCCTTGTCGCGCCAGGATTCCGTCGTCGCCAGCGAGAAAGTCACCACGGGATCGCCGGAGCCCATGCGGCGCACCTCCGGATCGCGGCCGAGATTGCCGATCAAGATCACCTTGTTGACGCTGCCCGACATCGTGCTTCACTCCCATTCTGGCGCATACGCATCCTATACGCGGAAAAGCCGGCCCGCGCCCGCCGAATGCTTCTTTGTCCACAAAAGCTCTTATGTTCTATTTATGTTCTAGCGCGACGGCGCGAATCGTGCAAGCGTCGCCCGTGAAAAAAAGCGCAAGGGTCGTTAAATAGGGACCGATCCGCCCGCCTCCCGGCGGCGCGCCAGTGGAAAGTCGTGATGGATTCGAGTTCGCCCAAACTGAATTCGCCCAAGCAGAGTTCGCCGAAACCGAAAAAGACCGGCAAGGCGCCCTCCCCGGCCCGTTCGTCGTCCTCGCCGCCCGACAATGGCGCGCAGGCCGCGAAAGATCGCGCCTTGGAGACCGCTTTGCGCATCGGCGAAGGCCGGGTCATCGCCCTGCGCGGGGCGCGCGAGCACAATCTGAAAAATGTCGACCTGACCATTCCGCGCGACAAGCTGGTCGTGTTCACCGGCCTGTCCGGCTCGGGAAAATCCTCGCTCGCCTTCGACACCATCTATGCCGAGGGCCAGCGGCGCTATGTCGAAAGTCTGTCGGCCTATGCCCGGCAATTTCTGGAAATGATGCAGAAGCCGGATGTCGACCATATCGAGGGCCTGTCGCCGGCCATTTCCATCGAACAGAAGACCACCTCGAAAAATCCGCGTTCGACTGTCGGCACGGTGACGGAAATCCACGATTACATGCGTCTGCTCTGGGCGCGCGTGGGCATTCCCTATTCGCCGGCGACCGGCTTGCCGATCGAGAGTCAGACCGTGAGCCAGATGGTCGATCGCGTGCTGGCCTTGCCGGAACGCACGCGGCTTTATCTGCTGGCGCCGGTCGCGCGCGGGCGCAAGGGCGAATATCGCAAGGAAATCGCCGATTACATGAAGCGCGGCTTCCAGCGCCTCAAGATCGACGGCCAGTTTTATGACATCGCCGACGCCCCGGCGCTCGACAAGAAGTTCAAGCACGACATCGATGTGGTGGTCGACCGGATCGTCGTGCGCGCCGATATTTCGGCGCGTCTCGCGGAAAGCTTCGAAACCGCGCTCGAACTCGCCGACGGCATCGCAGTGGTCGAATTCGCCGAAAGCGCCGAGAGCAAGCAGGCGGAACGCATTGTCTTTTCGTCGAAATTTTCCTGTCCCGTGTCCGGCTTTTCGATTCCCGAAATCGAGCCGCGGTTGTTCTCCTTCAACAATCCCTTCGGCGCCTGCCCGAAATGCGGCGGCATCGGCTCGGAGCAAAAGGTCGATCCCGACCTGATCGTGCCCAATCCCGCCCTCACCCTGCGCAAGGGCGCCATCGCGCCTTGGGCCAAATCGCCGTCGCCCTATTACGGCCAGACGCTGGAAGCGCTCGGCAAGGCCTTCAAATTCCGCATGGAGGATCGCTGGGAGAACCTTCCCGAAAAGGCCAAGGACGTCATCTTTTACGGTTCCGGCGACAAGGATGTGGTGTTTTCCTATGCCGACGGCGTCCGCTCCTATGAGGTGAAAAAGCCGTTCGAGGGCGTGATCCGCAATCTGGAGCGGCGCTATCTCGAAACGGAGAGCGATTGGGCGCGCGAGGAAATTTCGCGCTTCATGTCGGC
>NZ_JAYSBG010000105.1:0-10296 GCF_041915505.1 Rhodoblastus sp.
CAAATCCTCGCGTCGATGCGCCGGAACAGCGCCGCAGCGCGATTTCTCTGCGCGCGCCGCTATGGTAAACATCGGTCAGGCCGATTCATAATCGAAAGCGTCCTGCGCGCAACTCCGACCTGGTCCCGGGGCGAATGAACAGCAATTTCGGTAAAGGTTTCGGCCGCTCGGGCAAAGGCAAGGCGACAGCGCGGCGTCAGAGCCCGGAACTGGCGCGCAATGACGCGCTCGCTCATCCCGGCCTCGCCACGCGCGTCGCCGCCGCCGCGATTCTCTCCGACATCGTGCAGGGCGGCCATACGCTCGACGAAAAATTTTCAGCCGAGGCCGCGCCCTCGCGCCTCGTCGGCCTCGACGAGCGCGACCGCGGACTGGCGCGGTCGATCGTGACCGTCGCGCTCCGCCGCCTCGGGACGATCCGGCTGGCGCTGAGCCAATTGGTCGAAAAGGGCCTGCCGCGCACGTGCGGCGCGCTGGAATGGGATCTGATCGCCGGCGCGGCGCAAGTCCTGTTTCTCGACATCCCGGATCACGCCGCGGTCGATCTCGCCGTGCGCGCGGCGCGGCTCGACGCGCGCAGCGCGCCCTTCGCCAATCTGGTCAATGGCGTGCTGCGCAATCTGATTCGCCGGCGCGATGAATTCCTCGCCCAGTCCGATCCGCTCGAAGACGATATTCCGCATTGGCTCTCCGCCCGCTGGCGCCGGATCTATGGCGAGGAGCGCGCGCAGCGAATCGCGGCGGCCTTCGGCGACGAGCCGACGCTCGACCTGACCGTCAAGGCGGATGCCGAAAGCTGGGCGGAACGGCTCGGCGGCCGGTTGCTGCCGACCGGCTCGATCCGGCTCGACAGCCATGCCCCGATCCCCGAACTGCCGGGCTATGGCGAGGGCGCGTGGTGGGTGCAGGACGCGGCGGCGGCTCTGCCCGCCCGCATTCTCGGCGTTAAGCCCGGCCAGCGCGTGCTCGATCTCTGCGCCGCGCCCGGCGGCAAGACCGCCCAGCTCGCCGCCGCCGGGGCGCGCGTCATCGCGCTCGACCGCTCCGCCGAACGGCTGAAATCGCTGTCCGCCAATCTCGCCCGGCTCAAGCTCGAAGCCACCATAGCGGTAGGCGACGCCGCCGCCTTCAAGGCCGAGCCGTTCGACGCCATATTGGTCGACGCCCCCTGTTCGGCGACCGGCACCGCGCGGCGCTCGCCCGACGTGCTGTGGACGAAAAAGCCCGGCGATATCGCCGCTCTCGCCGCCATACAGGCCAAAATCCTCGACCGCGCCTTCAGCCTGCTCAAGCCGGGCGGCGTGCTGGTCTATTGCGTCTGTTCGCTGGAGCCCGAGGAAGGCGAGGCGCAGATCGCCGCGCTGCTGCGGCGCGATCCGGACGCCGCGCGCGAGCCGATCGATCCGGCCGCCTTAGGCCTGCCGGCCGAGGCCGCGAACGCCGATGGCGATCTCCGCCTGCTGCCCTTCCTGTTCCCGCATGACGATCCGCGCCAGCGCGGCCTCGACGGTTTCTTCATCGCACGTCTGAAACGTCTGTCTTAGCCGTTCATTAACCATGATCGGCGAATGTCGGCGCCAAGCCGGCGGCAAGGCCGAGCCGGCGTCCGGACCCCGCCGCATGGGTCCGTCGCATGGGAGTGTGGACCGCCCTTGACGATTTCGCGCGCCCCGCCTCTCGCCGAACGTCTCATCCTGCTCCGCCTCGTCATCGCCCGCGGCGCCTCGAAATTGCGCGCCGCCGTGAAAATTCCGCTGGCGGCGATCGAGGAATGGCGCCGCCACCCGCCCGAGCGCCTGCTCATCGCGCCGCAGGACATCCGCACCGGCGATCCGACCGCCGCCGCCGACATCTACGCCGGCTATTTCGCCTTCGCCGGCAAGATCGTGAACGCCCACGGCCAGTCGCCCTTCACTTTGCCGCCGCCTTCGCGGGAATGGGCGCGCAAATTGTGCGGCTTCGGCTGGCTCCGCCATATGAGGGCGGCGGATACGGCGCTGGCGCGCGCCAATGCGCGATCGCTGGTCAAGGAATTCCTGGCGCTGCACGGCAAGCCCTCCACCCATCCCGCCTGGGAGCCCGCGGTCGCCGCCCGCCGCACCCTGTCCTGGCTGAGCCAGTCGCCGATGCTGCTGGAAGGCGTCGAGCATCAGGACTATCGGCGCTTCCTGCGCGTGCTCGCGCGGGGCTATTGGCTGCTGCGCCGCCAGTGCGGCGACAGCCTCCCCGGCGAGACCCAATTGGCCAGCGCCGTCGCCATGACCGCCTATGCGCTCTGCGTCCAGGGCGGCGTCCCCCTGCTGAAGCGCGCCGTCGCGGTCCTGAACGATCAATTGACGCGGCAGATCCTGCCGGATGGCGGCGCAATCGGCCGCAATCCGCAGGCCTTGCTCGATCTTCTGTTCGATCTGCTGCCGCTGCGTCAGGCCTTTGCGGCGCGCGGCCTTTCGCCGCCGCGCGAATTGCTCAAGGCCATCGACCGGATGAGCCCGGCGCTGCGCCTGTTCCGGCACCCCGACGGCGCGCTCGCTTTGTTCAACGGCATGGGCGTCACCGCGCCCGACGGCATAGCGATCGCGCTCTCCTATGAGCACGAGCATGGCCAGCCGGTCTTCAATGCGCGCTATTCCGGCTATCAGCGGCTCGAAGCCGGCGAGTCCGTCGTCATTCTCGACGCCGGGCGCCCGCCGCCCGCCTCCAGTTCGCGGCGCGCCCATGCCGGCTGCCTGTCGTTCGAATTCTCGCACGGCCCGGACCGGATCGTGGTCAATTGCGGCAGCCCCGGGCCGCAGCGGGAAGATCTTCGCGAAACCGCGCGTCTGACCGCCGCGCATTCCACCCTGACGCTCGACGACGCCTCCTCCTGCCTGTTCGCCGCCCAGATCGGCGCGCCGCGCTGGCTCGGCAATGAAATCCTTGCCGGACCGCGCCATGTCCCGACCATGCGCGAGGATAATGCGCAGGGATCGATGGTTCTGTCGTCGCATGACGGCTATGCCCGCCGCTTCGGGCTGATCCATGAAAGGCGCTGGTTTCTGCAAGGCGACGGCGGACGGCTGCAGGGTCGCGATTGCCTGATCCGGGCGGGCGGCGCCAATGCGCCCAACGCCAATTACGCCGTCCGTTTCCACATCCACCCCGCGACCACGCTGACCCAGATCTGGGACGGCGCCGGCGTGCTGCTCGAAACGCCGGGCGGCGCGCGGCTGGTGTTCGAGGCCGGCGGCCTGCCGCTCGCCATCGAGGAAAGCATTTTCCTCGCCGCGCCGGAGGGGCCGCGCGCCTGCGAGCAGATCGTGGTCTATGGCGCCTCCGCCGATATCGCCGAGATCGACTGGTCCTTCGCGGTCCAGCGCTCGGATTCCTTCCCGCCGACGCCGCGCGCGTAATATCATGGCCCCTTTCGGGGCCGCTGGTATAATTTCCTTCGCTTTCGCGGCGCGGGACGCATTTTCGTTCCCCCGGAAACATGCTAAGCGCGGCCCGAGCCTTTGCCGCCGCTTTCCCGGCGCGCGGCCCCGCCGCCGTCGGCGCCACAGATGAGTAAGCCCATGTCAGACAAACGCGCCATCAAACGTGCGCTGCTTTCCGTTTCCGACAAGACCGGTCTGGTCGATTTCGCCCGCGCGCTCGCCCAGCGCGGGGTCGCGCTGATTTCGACCGGCGGCACCCGCAAGGCGATCGCCGACGCCGGCGTTCCGGTGCTCGATGTCGCCGACGTCACCGGCTTTCCCGAAATGATGGACGGCCGCGTCAAGACCCTGCATCCCAAGGTCCATGGCGGCTTGCTGGCGATCCGCGAAAACCCCGAGCACGAAGCCGCCATGCTCGCTCACGGCATCGAGCCGATCGACCTTTTGGTCGTCAATCTCTATCCGTTCGAGGCGACTGTCGCGAAGGGCGCCGGCTGGGACGAGACCATCGAAAACATCGACATCGGCGGCCCGGCCATGATCCGCGCCGCCGCCAAGAACCATGAAGACGTCGCCGTGGTGGTTGATGTCGCCGATTACCAGGCGGTGCTGGACGCGATGGACGCGCAGGGCGGCGGCGCCGATCTCGCCTTGCGCAAGAAACTGGCGCAAAAGGCCTATGCCCGCACCGCCGCCTATGACGCCGCCATTTCCAACTGGCTGGCGCAGGCGATCGGCGTCGAGGCCCCGGATTATCGCGCCGTCGGCGGCAAATTGTCCGAGCCGATGCGTTATGGCGAAAACCCGCATCAAAAAGCCGGCTTCTATCTGACCGGCGAGAACCGGCTGGGCGTTTCCACCGCGCGGCAGGTTCAGGGCAAGCAGCTCTCCTATAACAATGTCAACGACACCGACGCCGCCTTCGAATTGGCGGCGGAATTCGACCCCGCGCGCACGGCGGCGGTCGCGATCATCAAACACGCCAATCCTTGCGGCGTCGCCGAGGGCGCGACGCTGAAGGACGCCTATTTGCGCGCCCAGGCTTGCGATCCCGTCTCGGCCTTCGGCGGCATTGTCGCGCTCAACCGCAAGCTCGACGCCGAGGCGGCGGCCGAAATCGTCAAGATTTTCACCGAAGTCATCATCGCGCCTGACGCCGACGAAGAGGCGATCGCTCTGGTCGCAGCCAAGAAGAACCTGCGCCTGCTGCTCACCGGCGGGTTGCCGGACCCGCGCGCGCCCGGCCTCGCCGTGCGCTCGGTCTCCGGCGGCCTGCTGTTTCAGTCGCGCGACAATGCGGTGGTCGACGACATGCCGCTGAAAGTGGTGACCAAACGCGCCCCGACGCCGCAGGAGCTGGCCGATCTCAAATTCGCCTTCCGCGTCGCCAAACACGTCAAGTCCAACGCCATTGTCTACGCCAAGCACGGCGCGACGGTCGGCGTCGGCGCGGGCCAGATGAGCCGCGTCGATTCCTCGCGCATCGCCGCCTGGAAAGCCGCCGAAGCCGCCAAGGCGGCAGGCTCCGCGGAAAGCTGGGCCAAGGGATCGGTGGTCGCCTCCGACGCCTTCTTCCCCTTCGCCGACGGCCTGCTCGCGGCGGCCGAGGCGGGCGCCACCGCCGTCATCCAGCCCGGCGGCTCGATGCGCGACGATGAGGTGATCAAGGCCGCCGACGAGGCTGGCCTCGCCATGGTGCTGACAGGCTTCCGCCACTTCCGGCATTGAAACGAAAAATCGGCGGCGTTCCCGGGAACCCCGCCGATTTTCTTCGTGAAACGGAATGAATTACACGCCTTGCGGCGTCACGCCTCGGCCGCGCAAATAAAGGCTCTGTCCGGCAAGCTGCGCGAGATTGACCTCCGGGCGCGCGCCGAAATGCTGGATGATTTCGCTCGCGGCCAACGCCCCGAGCCGCGCGCAGGCGTCGAGCGCCTCGCCGCGCGTATAGGCGGCCAGGAATCCCGCCGCGAACAAATCGCCCGCCCCGGTGGTGTCGACCAGCGTGTCGATCGGCGCGGCCGGAACCTCCCAGGTCTCGGCGCCCTTGATGACGACGGCGCCCTTTTCGGACCGCGTCACAGCCGCCAGCACGTTTTCCTGCCGCAAGGCCGCGACAGCGGTGTCGAAATCCGCCGTCTCGTAGAGCGCGTGAAGCTCGGATTCATTGGCGAACAGAATATCGACGATCCCGTCGCGCATCAGGCCGAGGAACTCCTTCTGATGGCGGTCGACACAGAACACGTCCGACAGCGTCAGCGCGACCTCGCGTCGCGCTTCATGCGCAATCCGGGAGGCCTCGACAAAGGCTTCCTTGGCCGCCGGCGGGTCCCACAAATAGCCTTCGAGATAGAGGATCTTCGCCGCGGCGAGATCGGCGGCGTCAAGATCGGCGCAGGTCAGGTTCTGGCAGGCGCCGAGAAAGGTGTTCATAGTGCGCTGGCCGTCCGGCGTCACCAGAACGAGGCAGCGCGCCGTCGAGGGGCCGCCTTCGGCCGGCGGTGTGGCGAAATGCACGCCGACCGAGCGGATGTCATGGGCGAAGGCGCGGCCGGCCTCGTCGGAAGCGACCTTGCCGACAAAGGCGCCCAGGCCGCCGAAGCTCGACAGGCCCGCAATGGTGTTCGCCGCCGAGCCGCCGGATGTGATGGTGGTCGCGCCCATCGCATCGTAAAGCCATTGCGCTTGCGCCTCGTCGACCAGTTGCATCGCGCCCTTGCGGAGCTTCGCCTTGACGAGAAACTCCTCGTCAACCGGCGCGATGACGTCGACAATGGCGTTGCCGAGACCAAGAACGTCAAATCGATGGGTGGACATAGCGGCCCTTTCAAATGGATTTCGCGCCTCTTGCCCGCGCGCCGGCCCGGGGTCAAGTTCGTTCTATCGTCAGTCTTAAATCCGCCGTCGCAAGCGCACATAAAGCGCGCCCGCGCCGCCATGGGTCCGCGTCGCCTCCTCGACCGAGAGCACGATGGCGCGCAGTTCCGGCGCCCGCAGCCAATGCGGGGCGTTGCGTCGCAACACGCCGCGCTCGGCGGCGTGAACGTGATCGTCGGAGGGCGGGCCGCCCTTGCCAGTGATGACCAGCACCAGTTTCGCGCCATTTTCGGCCGAACGCCAGAGGAAGCCGTTCAAGGCGCGATGCGCCTGGGCCTGGGTCAGGCCATGTAGGTCGAGGACGTCGTCAACCTGGGCTTTACCCGAGGACAGACGGCGCTTGAGCCGGCGCTCGATCGGCGCCAGCGGCGCGAGGCTGGCCGGTTTCGGTTTCGGCGGCTCGATCTCCGGTTGCGGCGCAAGGCGCGCGAGGGACGGCATCTTCTCGACGGAAGGTTCGGGCGCGTCTGCGGCCGCTGACGGCGCGGAAGGTTCGTGATCCCGACGTTTTTTCCTGTCGCGCTTGTCGACATCCGCGGTGGCGTGGCGCCACAACGCCAATTCCTCGCGCGAGAGCAGCCGAAGACGCAGGGGGCGCCTGATATCGCCGCCGCCCTTCATCCGCGCCTCGCGCGTCGCTTTTCGGGGTCAGTCCAGCGGCAAGAGCACATAGAACCTGCCATGGTGCCGAATTTCGGACGCTCGCTCGCCGACGACGTCGCCGAGGCCGAAATAGATGTCGGCGCGCGCCGGCCCTACGATAGCGGAACCGGTGTCCTGCGCAATCACGACACGCTGGAACGGCGTCGGCTCGGGGCCGCGCCAGGGCATTTGCGCATCGATGAAAAAGGGCAGCCCGTAGGGCCAGATCCGGGAATCGATGGCGACCGAGCGATAGGGGGTCAGCGGCGCGCCGCTCCCGCCCTGAGGCTGCCGATCCGGCTGGGCGTCGAAACGCGCCTCGAAAAAGACGAAGGAGCGGTTGAGCCGCAGCAGTTCGTCACCGGCCTGGCCGCGCGCCAGCCCGTTGCGCCTGATCCAGTCCGTCAGGCGACGCATAGTCATTTCCGCCGGCGTGGCGACGCCGCGCTGGACCAGCACCTTCGCTAAAGCGGTATAGGGCTGCCCGTTGCGGCCGGCGAAGCTGAGATGGAGGATGCGGCCGTCCGGGAGGCGAACGCGCGCCGAGCCCTGCACCTGGGCCAGAAAGAGATCGACATTGTCGCGCAGGTAAACCAGCGTCTTGACGCCGGGCGCCTTGTCCAGCGCGCCATCCTCGATGGCGGCCCGATCCGGAAAAGGCGTTAGCGCGCCATTGGCGCCTTTTCGCGCCGCGGTGAGGTCGGCGAGGGCGCCGATTCTTTGCGCGCTCGAAAGCGTCACGACGTCGGGCGGCAGGCCATAGACCGGGGTCGGGAATTCCCTGCTGCGAACCAGCGATCCGGGAATTTCGGGCTGATAATAACCGGTGAAAAAGGCGTCGCCGGCCTGGTCGCCGGAGACGAGAAAAGCCCGAAAACGCCGCGTGAAAAAAGCGCGGGGGTTTGCGGCCCCCTCGCCCCGGCGCGCGGCGGCGCAGACCCGGGCCTGCGCCGCACGATCGAAGCCGTCGACAGGCAACGAACTTTGTGCCGCCTTGTCGCAAGTCTTGATGAAAGCCTTGAGCGCCTCGTCGAGGCGGTCGTCGGTAAAGCCCGGCAGATCGGCGATGCCGACGGGCGTCAGATGGGGGCGCTGCGCCTGCGCCCAAACGGGGGCAAAAGCCGGGGTGGCGAGGAGTCCCGCCAACGCCATCCGCAGCATGATAAGCGGCGCCAGCGCCCTCATTGGTTCGGCGAGGTGGCCAGCAGCGTCCAGTTGGGACCGGTTGCATCATGCCGTCGGCCGAAGGTCCAGACGTCGATGACATCCGAGGGTTTGGCGGGGTCGCCTTCGACCAATGCGCCATTGCCGTCTCGGGTCGAGGTGATGAACTCGCCGTCGAAACGGACGGAAATCCGGGCGCCGACGCGATCAGCGCTGGCGTCGACGATCTTGACGTCCTTGAAGCCGACGAAACTGGTGTCGAGCGTCTCGCCCTTGGCGGCGCGCTCGGCCAGAGCGGCCTTGAAGCTGCCGAACACATCGTCGCTGGTCAGGGAGCGCAAAGTCGCCTCGTCGCCGCTCGAAAAGGCGTGAACGACCATTTTATAGGCTTCGCGCGCGCCATCGAGAAAGGCGCGCGGGTCGAAATTGGGCTGCGCGCGCGCGACATCGTCCAAGCCCGACCAGACGGGGCCGCCCTGTTCGGCGAATTCCTTCCAGCGCAGATCCGGCTGGGCCGGCGCGGATTCGGGCGGCGCCGAACCCGGCGCGACGCCCTGGCGCGGCGGCTGTTCATAGCCCGTGCGTTCGCCGAGCACGGAACGAAGCTTCCACAGGACGAAAATCGCCAGAAAGGCGAAAATGACTGTGGCCGGATCCAATTGCATTTGGGGCCTCTAGGGACAGCGGAGCGCGCTCGCGCGGCGGATCATTCTTCCCGATGGGTAGCATTGGCGGAACGCGCCAGCAAGCGCGCCGGCGCGGCGCGTCCGCCACGCGGACCTTGTTTTGCCCGGATGTTTCGTGCTAACGGGCGGCGGGTTTGTCCTGCCGGATTGACACGTCGCGCCTGGACCGGGCGTTCGGCGCGATCGCAGCCAAACCAGACGGAGAAATGGCGGTCTGGACCCGTCATTCCGAGCTTTTGCGGGAGACATTCATGACCGATACCAATGGCGGGCAGGCCAGCGCCGCCCCGGCGTTGAACTGCCTGGTTCAATATTGCAAAGACCTTTCCTTCGAAAATCCGAATGCGCCGCGCTCGCTCGGCCCGCAGGACAAAAGCCCGAACATCAATATCCAGGTCAATGTCAACGCCAAGCAGCTGGCGGACCAGGATTTCGAGGTCGAACTCCTGCTTGAGGGCTCGGCCGGCGAGGACGCCAATCTCCTGTTCAAGTTCGAACTGACTTATTCAGGCGTGTTCCGGCTGATCAACATCCCGAACGAGCAGACGCACCCGGTCGTCATGATCGAATGCCCGCGCCTGCTGTTCCCCTTCGCCCGCCAGATCGTCGCCGATTCCGTGCGCAATGGCGGCTTCCCGCCGCTCTATCTCGATCCGATCGATTTCGCCGCGCTCTACGCCCAGCGTCTGCAGCAGGCGCAGGCCGGACAGGCGCCGCAGTTTTCCTGAACCGCCGCTTCGGCGCGACAAGCGATATCGACGAATGGGCGCTTCGAAAGAAGCGCCCGTTTTTTATCGGGCAGGCCACACACAAAGAAAAACCCCGCCGGGCCGGCGGGGTTTTGATGGAGTCGATGGCGTTGAGGCGCGCGGTCAGGCCGCTTCGTCGACGTCGTTTTCCTCAATGGCGGCGACGTCCTCGCCCTTGGTCGCGCGGCGCGGGCTCTTCGAAAGCTGGCTTTCGATCAACTTCAGCGATTCCGCGTCGGCGAGCTTCTGGACGGCCGCGATTTCGCGCGCCATACGGTCGAGCGCGGCCTCGTAAAGCTGGCGCTCGGAATAGGATTGCTCGGGCTGCACGTCGGAACGATAGAGGTCGCGCACCACTTCGGCGATCGCGACGAGATCGCCCGAATTGATCTTGGCCTCATATTCCTGTGCGCGGCGCGACCACATGGTGCGCTTGATGCGCGCGCGGCCGGTCAGCGTGTCGAGCGCCTTGCGGACGACATCGGCCTCGGCGAGCTTCCGCATGCCGACGGCGGCGACCTTGGGGGTCGGAACCTTCAGCGTCATCTTGTCCTTGACGAAGAAAATCACATAGAGCTCGAGCTTGAAGCCGGCGACCTCCTGCTCTTCGACCGCGACGATCTGACCGACGCCATGCGCCGGATAAACGATGAATTCATTGGTCTTGAAGGTGGTCTTGGCCCCGAGGACCTTGCCGGTGGATTTCGTCGTGGACACGGCAACTTTGCTCGGATCGGTGGAACGAGGGGCGGGCGAAGCGGCATT
>NZ_JAYSBG010000106.1:0-10246 GCF_041915505.1 Rhodoblastus sp.
GCTGAACGGACCGTTGAAGGCCTCTGGGCCGCGTTCAGCGCGATCCTGCCCACCTTCACGCCGCAAGAATGCGCCAACTTCTTTGCCGCCGCTGGATATGACCCGGATTAAGGCGAATCCGCTCTAACAAGCGCCACAGCCCGACTGTGTAACACATATCGCCGACTTCAACCCAATCGGTCGTTTCTTCTTCTATTCTGAGAAGAAGAATGTCTCCATCGGCATATATGAAATCATAGCCGTCTTTAGCACTTAGCGCCAACCCACAAACCGCAATATCGACGGTATTGTCTGGGTGGAAAACCCACGGAACATTCGTGGCTTCAATCAATCCGCATGTGCCGTCTTTTTTATTAACTCTGGTCGCCCAGCCATCATCACCAAGGGATTCGGCGACGTGACGAGCAGTTACAAGATGGAAGCCGCCCTTATAAAGAAGCAGAAAGCCTGTGCCCTCACAGCGTATTGCTGTTGGACCCGCTTCATAAGCAGGATAGCCAAGAAATACTACGCATTTACGCGAATCTTGATTAAACCGCATGGCAAATCCGGGGCTTCCAACAACAATCTGGATGCTGTCCAGACCGAATATGTAAGGAAGTGGCACCTTACACCCTCGTCACGCCCCCGCAATAAGCGATAAACTTCCTTGTAGTAAGGGGATAATTACCCAACTGATGGCGCTGAACGAGCCGGAAACCAGCCTGCACCCCGATCTGTTGCGGCCGCTCGCGCGGCTGATCGCCGCCGGCGCCGAAAAAACACAGATCATCGTGGTCACCCATTCCGCGGCGCTGGCGGAGGAACTGGGCCGCCATGCGTCCTCCGCGACGATCCGGCTGACCAAGGCGCTCGGCGAAACCGTCGTCGAAGGCTGCGCGACGTCATCATGGCGGTGGCCCGCACGCTGACGCCGGCGCCAAGCCCGAGGCAATGTCGGAAGATTGTCACGAGGATGAAACAGAGAAAAGATGGATTCGCCGGCGGCTCGCGCGAGGATGGATGGACGGCGACCATGGATCAGATTGTCGAGACATCGGATTTTCCGCCCGGCGTCCGCGGCGGAGACGCCATCATCATCTGCGGCCTCGGCAATGTCGGGCGGCAATGCGCGGCTCTGCTGAAGGAATTCGGGGCCTATGTCGTCGGGGTCGATATTTCGGCGCAGGAATGCGCCGAAACCGGTTCGTTCGACGAGATCATTCTCGGCGACGGCTCGCGGGCGGAGGTGCTGAAAAAAGCGGGCGCGGAACAATGCCGCGCCATTCTGCTGGTGACCACCGACGAGCGCAGCAATATCGCCGCCGCCTTCGCGGCCCGGCTGCTCAACCAGAAAGTCCGCCTCGTCATCCGCTCGGCGCAGGAGCAGTTGAATCGCCTGCTCGGCGAACAGCTCGGCAATCTGGTCGCCTTCGAGCCCCATGAATTTTCGGCGCGCGCTTTCGCCGTCGCCTCGCTCGCCGATGCGACCAAGGCGCGGTTCGATCTCGAAGGCTCGACCATTCGCGTGGTGACGCATATCGCGGCGCAAGGCGACTGGAGCGTGGGACGCACGCCCTCGGAGCTGAATTCGCTACGCCAGCGCATGGTGGGCCATGTTTCCCAGGGGCAGACGCTCGGCGATTTGTTCGCCCTGACCAGTTCCGGCGCCCGCGTCCAGGCCGGCGACGAACTGACCTTCATCGATTGCGGCGAAGGGCTCAAGGACGCCAGAACGGCGCATCCGGCAGGGACGAAAAGGCGACGGCTGGACTGTCGCGCTTTGGTCCGCCAGGCCCGCGACACCTTGCGCGCCGCGCCCAAGGCCGCCTTCGCCTCGCTGGCCATCGTGGTCGGCATGGCGGCGCTCGGCGTCCTGCTCTATCGCTGGGAAAATCCGGACATCGGCTGGTTCGACGCGTTTAATGTCTCGACCGTGCTGGCGGTCGGCGGCTTCGACAATGTGTTCGGCTCGCTGAAGGCGCCTTTCCCGATCTCGCCGGGCCTCTATGTCTATTCGCTGCTGATGAAAATCAGCAGCGCCATTTTCCTCGGCATCGTCTTCGCGACCATGACCGAGCGCGTGCTCGGCGCGCGGTTCCAGATCGCCGCGCGGCGTCCCCCGGCTCCGGTCGAAGGTCACACGATCATCGTCGGCATGGGGCCGATCGGCCAGAATGTCGCCTCTCTGCTGCAACGCTGGGGCCGTCCCGCCGTCGGCGTTTCGCCGCAGCCCGTGGCCGAAGACATTTTACGCGGCGTGCCGATGCTGTCCGGCCCCATCGCCGACGCGTTGCAACAGGCGAATATTGCCGGCGCCCGTAGCGTGGTCGTGGTCGGCGACGATCAGGTCGCCAATCTCGAAACCACTTTGCTCGCGCATTCGCTCAATCCGCGCTGCGCTCTGGTGTTTCGCGTCGCCGACCGCGAGCTCGCCACCAGCGTCGCGGCGCTGGTGCCCGAATCGTTCGGCATCAGCGAATCCGAGATCGCCGCCCAGGCGATCACCGGCGCGGCTTTCGACGAGACGATTCTCACCGCCTTCCACCTGCCAGGCCGCTCGATCCTGGTGACGGAATATCGCGTCGTTCCCGGCGACACTTTGATCGACCGCCAACTCGCCCATCTGGCCTATGGCTATGGCGCCATTCCGGTGTTCCACGAACGCGGGCCGGCAGGACAGCTCAATCCGTCCGACGACGTCCGGCTGGAAGCCGGCGACAAGGTGGTGGTGCTGGCGACGGTCGATGCGCTGCGCCGGATCGAGCGCGGCGAACTGGCGGCGCCGCAATGGCGGCTGGTGATCGATTCCTGCCCTTCCTCGGACGCGGCCTTCGAGGCCGGCAACGCGATCGGCCGCATCGCCGGCTGCGATCTCGCTCTGGCCCGCAAGGCCTTGGCGGGCCGGCCCGGCGCGCTGGAGGCGCCCGTCTACCGCCAGCAGGGCCTGCGGCTCGTCCGCGAACTCGGCCGCATCAAGGTCGGCGCCCGTCTGGAACAAGGCTGATCCCGCCGCCTAGATCGTTTCATTGTTTCATGGAAACAATGAAACGATCTAGGTTTTTCTTTTGACGCGTATTCGCTTCGCGGACCTACGGTTCTTTACGCGAACCGGTGTCCACTTCGCTCGAAAACGCTAGGAGCCCCCATGACCCTGCCGCTTTATGTCTTCGACGCCTATGGCACTTTGTTCGACGTCCATTCGGCCGTCGCCCGTCACAAGGCCCTGGTCGGCCCGCAGGCCGAAAGGCTGTCGGAATTGTGGCGCACGAAACAGCTCGAATATACCTGGACGCGAAGCTTGATGGGCGCCTATCGCGATTTCGACGCCCTGACCGAGGAGGCGCTGGATTTCGCCGCCGCGCGCTGCGGCGGGCTTTCGCCGGAAGCGCGCGAAAAACTGCTCGCCGCCTATGAGACGCTGGACGCCTTTCCCGACGCCGCGCCGGCGCTGAAAATGCTGCGCGAACGCGGCGCCAAAACGGTCATCCTGTCCAACGGAACGGCGCGGGCTTTGGCGCGGGCGACAGCCTCCGCCGGTCTGCAGGATTTGCTCGACGATTCCTTGTCCGCCGATGCGCTCGGCCGTTACAAGACCGCGCCGGAGGTCTATGAACTGGTCGGCGCGCGCTACGGCGTGACGCCGGATCAGGTGTCGTTTCAATCCTCGAATCGCTGGGATGTGGCGGGCGCCGCGCGATTCGGCTTTCGCGCGATCTGGGTCAATCGGGCCGGCGCGCCGGACGAATATCGCGATTTGCCGCCCGCGCGCGTGATCGCCAGCCTCGCCGAGCTGTGACCAGATAAAAAAAGGCCGCCGGAAGAACCAGCGGCCCAAGTCTAGGGAGGAAACGCCCAAGGAGGGCTGCAGCACAAGCATCGCTTGCGCTACGATTGATAAGTTATGTTGCGTCGCACAAAAAGTCAAGGCGATTTTATTGCGGCGCATCATTTTCTTCGGATTTGACCATTAATTTTTGAGAAAACCCTTTTAAATCAGGGAGAAGCCGCGGAACTTCAGCGCGCCTCGCGCGTTGAGGCGAAAGAGAAGGATCGCCCGCACGCTTGCGCCGGACGCCGATCCGCTAAACCAAAGAAAAAGGCGCGTTTCGCGCGCCCTGAGCGCGCCCGGCGCCGCCTCGGGGAGGACGCCATGTCCCTCGCGACTCTTCTGATCGCCCTGCTGATCGTCGCCTTTTTCGCGGCCTTGCCGACTTGGCCGCATGCCGCGCAATGGGGCTATTATCCAAGCCTGCTCATCGCAGGACTGATCCTGGCGGCGACGCTGCTGACGGAAATCAGTTAGGAAAGCGGCTATTCCTCGGAAATGACCCGATATTCATCGCTGGGGCCGCCACGCTGCAGCAGGATCGAATGTTGAGCGCCGTGGGGATCGCGCCATTTGGCGCGGCACTTTTCCATGCCGCACAAGACTTCGGGGAAACGATGGAGCGGCTTGCCATTGGCGAGCTTGAGGCCATAGCCCGCATCGGGCTTCCAGCCGGCGGCCAGCAATTGCGCGCGTTGTTCGGTATAGGCTTCGCCCGCGACGACGCTGCCCGCCTGAGCGGCGCCGATTCGGCCGCCCGCCAGCGCCAGGGCGCCGAGAATAACAAGGAGTTTCCGACGCTTAGCCAACATGTTCGCCTCCCCTGTCCCGCTCAGCGCAGACCGGCGCAGAAAGCCTGAATTTTCGCGCAAGCTTTGGCAAGAGCCTCGTTGGACGTGGCGTAGCTGACGCGGAAATTGGGCCCCATTCCGAAAGCCGAGCCCTGCACCACCGCAACCCCCTGCTCCTCCAGCAAAGCCGTGACGAAATCGACATCGGTTTCGATCTTGCGCCCGCCTGCCGAGGTCCGGCCGATCGCCTCGGCACAGGACGGATAAAGGTAGAAGGCGCCTTCCGGCCGGTGCGCCGACAGAAATTTCGCCTGGTTCAGCATGGAGACGGCGAGATCGCGGCGACCCTCGAAAATCTTGCGGCTGTCGGCGATGAAATCCTGCGGACCGTCAAGCGCCTCGACCGCCGCCCATTGCGCGATGGAGCAGGCGCCGGAGGTCTGCTGACCCTGGATCATGTCCATGGCCTTGATGAGCTTTTCCGGCCCCGCCGCATAGCCGATGCGCCAGCCGGTCATGGCATAGGCCTTGGACACGCCGTTCATGGTCAAGGTGCGGTCGTAGAGCGCCGGCTCGACCTGGGCCGGCGTGGTATATTCGAAATCGCCATAGACCAGATGCTCGTACATG
This sequence comes from Rhodoblastus sp., assembly GCF_041915505.1. Taxonomy (GTDB): domain Bacteria; phylum Pseudomonadota; class Alphaproteobacteria; order Rhizobiales; family Beijerinckiaceae; genus Rhodoblastus. The sequence continues at coordinate 5,230 of NZ_JAYSBG010000106.1, forward strand.
TCGTCTGTCAGCACCCAGACATGAGGGTGGCGCAGCAACACGTCGGTCAAAGCCTTCAATTCATCGCGGCTATAGGCGGCGCCCGAGGGATTGGAAGGCGAATTCAGGATCAGCCATTTGGTGCGCGGATTGATCGCCCGTTCGAGCGCTTCCGGCTGCAGCTTGTAGGAACGTTCGGCCTTGGTCTCGACGATCACGGCGTTGCCGCCGCACAGCGCGACGATTTCCGGATAGGACACCCAGTAAGGCGCGGAAATGATCGCCTCGTCGCCCGGATTGAGGCTGGCCATCAAGGCGTTGAACAGGACCTGTTTGCCGCCCGTGCCGACAATGCATTGCGAGGGCTTGTAATCGAGCCCGTTCTCGCGCTTGAACTTCCGCGCGATGGCCTCGCGCAGCGGCGCGATGCCGGCGACGGGGCCATATTTGGTCTCGCCGCGCTGGATCGCCGCGACCGCCGCCGCCTTGATGTGATCCGGCGTATCGAAATCCGGCTCGCCGACCGAGAGGCTGATGATCTCGCGTCCCTGCGCCCGCAATTCGCGCGCCTTCTGCGTCATGGCGATGGTCGCCGAGGGTTTTACACGAGAAAGCGCGTCGGCGAGAAAGCCCATCATTTAGCCTTTTCAATTGCGGTCCGGCGGCGGACCATAGCGCCGGGCGCGAAAAACGGAAGGCCGAATTTGGCCCGCCGCGCGTCCCGACTTTTCAGGCGATGATTCGGAGAACGCAATATGGCCATGTTCAAACTGCCGCTTTCGGGCGATGTGACGCAGGCGATCAACCCGATGACCTGGTTTTTCAGTCCAAGCGGCGGACAATATGGCTTGTTCAATATCGAGATCGGCGAATCGGGCCAGCCCGAGATCGAGGCCGAAATCCTCAAGGACGTCGCGGGCTACGGCAAGCAGCTCGGCATATTGCTCGACGCCATGGTGGTGCTCGCGCGCCGCGTGGATGTCGAACAACTGGAGTTGAGCGAGCGCAAGGCGCTGCTCGCATTGGCCGAATTGTCCGAATCCGTCGGCCGGATCAAGAAGGATTACGACCGTTCCGCGCTGGTTCTCGACGAAGCGCCGCTGTTCGGCAAGCCGCGTGCGACCGCGGCGCTCCCACGCTCCCGGTGACGCCGTCGCTCCGCGCGCTCAGGCCGCGATCAGCCCCGTCATCGGCTTCACGCCGGCGCTGTCGGGAAAGACCGAACGCGCCAGCAATCCGGCCGGCGCCGAAAAATGATCCGTCAGCACGCCTTTCAGCACGGCGCGCAGATCGGTCGTCGGCAGCAGGTCGCGGTTCTGGTAGAGTTTGGCATCCGCCAGGCCCGGCCAGTCATAGACGCCGCGTCCGCCTGCGAAGGCGCCGCCGGCCAGCAGCGCGACCGTGCCGGTTCCGTGGTCGGCGCCGGACGTGCCGTTGACCCGCGCGGTGCGGCCGAATTCCGTCACCGCGACAACAACCGTCTCGCGCCAGACATCGCCCAGCCCCACGCGCAATTCCTCCAGCGCGCCGTCGAGGCCGCCGAGCAATTGCGCCAGCCGGCCGCCGAGCGGCCCCTCATTGGCGTGGGTGTCCCAACCCTCGAAGGACATGGCGGCGACGCGCGGTCCGTCGGAAGCGCGCATCAGCCGCGCCGCGCCGGCGGCCATCTGCTTCATGCCATTGGGCGAATCCGGCCCGCCCTTGGGCCTCTGATCGGCGTCCATGCCGGAATCGCGCGCCATGGCTTCGACGCGCAAGCCCTCGGACAAAGCCTTTTGCAAGGCGGGGTCGCGCTGGTCATAGAGATCGAGCAGACGCGCCGAGAGATCGTCCGAGGCGGGCATCAGCTTTTGCGGCGACCAGCCCAGCACCGCCGCGCCGCCGCGCAGGATCAGCGGCGTGGTGGCGCCAATTCCAAGTCCTTCACCGCGTGCGCGGGCGCCGCTCGGCGGCAGCGCACCGAGGAAGCGGTTGAGCCAGCCGTCGCGCGTCAGGCCGGGGCCGGGCTGGCCGCTTTCCAGCACATCCTGGCCGTCGAAATGCGAGCGCTCGCGATAAGGTGTGGCGACCGCCTGCACGAACAAAGCCTGTTTGGCGTCGTAAAGCGCCTTGAAATTCGGCATGGCCGGATTGAGCGCGAATAGCGCGTCCAGCGGCAGCGCCGGCTTGTCGCCGCGGGTCTGCAAGGCGAGCGCGCCGCGCTGACGGGTAAAATCCGGGTCGCCGACCGGGGCGACCGTCGCCAGCCCATCCAGCGCGCCGCGCAGCACGATCACGACAAGGCGCGGATCGCGCGTCGCCGCGCTGGCCCAGCACGGAATGGCTGCGGCGACGAACAGACTGGCGGAGCCGGTCAAGGCCCGACGGCGGGTGAGCAAAACACTCATCGTCTTTGCGCCTCCGGCGCCATCAGCAACAAGGCGAGGCCCTGGGGACGCGTTTCGGCGCGGCTCACCGCCTGCCGTGTTTCCGGCGAAGCGGCGGCGCCCAAAGCGGCGTCGCATAATTCGCGCGGGTCGGGCGGATCGCGCAGCCGGATCGCCCATTGCGAGGCGAGATCGAGCCGGGTCCTGATCCCGTCGGGCGAGGCCCAGGCCGCCGCATCATCGGGAAAACCATTGGGCCCCGGCGGCCGCCAGAGAGGCTGGCCCAGCATGTCCAAAGCCGAAATCACCGGGCCGGGCTCGTCGGGCGCGTGACCCAGCAAGCGGGCGCTGGCCACGACGAATTCCCACGGATCGCGCATTTTCATCGGAGGCGCGGCGAAGCTTTCCGGGGCGTCGATCAAGGCGAGCGTCACCGCGCGCAGGTCGCCGTCGGTGGTGAGAAAAACCTGCGCGAGGCGCTCGACCAGAACGGGCGGAGGCGCGTCGGCGACAAAATGTTTCGCCAGTTTGAAGGCGAGATGGCGCGCGGTTTCGGGGCGCCGCGCCAGCGCCAACAAGGCCGCCTGCGCCTGATCCACAGCGCCCGGCGGATAATCGGCGCCGAGCAATTTCTGCGCGCCGGGCTCATGGACATTGGCCTGGAAAATGAAGGCGCCGGGCGGGCCGAATTTCTGGTCGCGCCCGGCGAAACGCCAGCCCGTCAGCATGTCCGAGAGCGCGATGACATCGGCCTGCGAATAGCCGCCGTTGACGCCGAGCGTATGCAATTCGAGGATTTCGCGGCCGAGATTTTCGTTGCGGCCGCGATTCTGCTTCGTCCCGACCGGCGAATCCGGCCCGACGCTCTGCTGGGCGTCGAGATAGAACAGCATGGCGGGATGACTCTCGGCCGCCAGCAGCATGTCTGCGAAACGCCCGAGCACATGGGGCCGGATCGCCTCGCGCTCGAAGACGCCGGCCGTGATGCTGGTCGGACCGCCCTTGGACATGGACAAGGCGAAATGGTTCGACCAGAACGCGACCAGCCGCTCGACCAGACCCGCGCGGGCCTCGTAGGCGCGGCGGAAGCGCGCGAGCGCCTCGGCGCGAAAGATGATTTGTTGCGGCGACGGCGGTTTGGGTGGGGCGGGATTGGCGGGCGGGGTCATCGCCGCATTCGGCGGCGGATTGGCCGGCGCCTGCGGCGCCAGCACGATGATCTGCGGCGCGTCTTGCGGCGCGGCGGCAGGCTGCGATGGGTTCGACGCCGTTTGCGCGAGCGCGGCCTTCATCTCCCGCGCGGCTTTTTCCGCGTCCTGCTGGGCGAACAATATCTGCAGCGCCGCATTGGAATCGGGCAGGCCGGGACCGGCCAGCAGAGCCGCGCCGGGCGGCTCGATTTCGGCGCGCAGAAAGCCGCGCGGATCGAGGCTGGCGGCCGCGAGATCGCCATCGCCGCGCGAGCCGAAGCCGAAGCGGGACAAAGCGATGAAACCGGCCTTCTCATCCTTCGCGGGCATGGCGCGCTCCCCGAAACGACGCCATGACAGCACGCCCCGCCTGAAGGCGCGATGAACGCGATTGATTGAATTTTCCGCGCAAAGCTTTGGCAAGATTCGCCAGCCAGAATGACGCCATGACCAAAGCCGTCGCCTTCGGCCGGAGAGGCCTCAAACCGCTGGACCGCGCGAGCCCGGCTCCCGCCTTCGCGGAGCCGGCGCTGACCCCGGAGCAGCGCGCTGTTCTGTTCGGCGCCGAACACGCGCCGGCGCCGGATGAGTCCGCCCGCGCGACGCGACCGCCGCGACGGCGCGCCGCGCTGATCGCCTGCCTCGCCGTCACCGCGCTGGTTTCCGCCGTTACGCTCGTCGGCCAGCCGCACGACGTCGCCGCCGGTCTGCCGCCGCTGCTGGCGGATCAGGCCGCGCCGTTGTTGCGTCTCGCCGGCGGCTGGTTCGAGCCGCTGCTCCTGGCTTTGTCGGTTATCTCCATCGCCTCCAATTGCGCCGCCAATCTCTGGTTCGCCGAAAAATTCTGCGGCTTGCGCGAATGGACCGGCGTACCGGCCTTTGCGCTGTCCGGCGCGGTCACGAGCGTCGCCCTCGCGCAGATTACGGCGCTGATCGGGATGGGCGGCGGCGAATGGGGGATCGGGTTCGACGCGCTGACGGGCGCCGGCGTCGCCGCGCTCTATCGCCTGCTGGCGGGACGCAGCTCTTTCGAATGAGGCGGCGCCGCCCGACCTCGGATTTCGGGTCGCTGCGGTCTTACGACATGAACGTCCCGCGATCGGCTATCGCGCGCCAAGCGTAGGTTCTGATAGCAAAATGAACCAGCGCTCGTGAGCCCGGGTCAAGCGTTTACGCTCGGAAGCTCGGACCGGCGGAAGGCCGCCGACTTGATGGGCGACGGCAAGGTTGCGCCAGCAAAAAACCGTCCATTTCCGCGCTGTCCGAACGAGCGAGCGGCTCATGTCAGAGCGGACGCCTACCGTCGGCCGTGGCGATATTCGGTGATGAGATTACGATCGGTAATGATCTCGCCGGGCCGGCCGGTCTCGATTTCGGCCTCGTCCAGCGTCTGAACGTGCGAGCGATCCAGAAAGTTCGCGATCACGTCGCCGTCGCGGGGGCCGAACAAGGGCTTGCCGGCCGGAGCGATGAGCCGCAGCT
>NZ_JAYSBG010000107.1:0-10220 GCF_041915505.1 Rhodoblastus sp.
TTCTTGTAGCCGGAATCGACGCAGAGCTTCTTGTGGGTCTCGACATGGTCGAGCACGGCGTGATCGAGCAGATTGCGCAGGCCGGACTGGAAATGGCTGTTCAGATAAGCGTAATCCAGCACCTGTTCCGACTCTTCGCCGCGAATGTCGAGATGGCGCTTCAGGATGATGCGGTCCTGGGTCAGCGTGCCGGTCTTGTCGGTGCACAGCACGTCCATGGCGCCGAAATTCTGGATGGCGTGCAGCCGCTTCACGATCACTTTCTCGCGCGACATGGCGATGGCGCCCTTGGCGAGATTGACCGTGACGATCATCGGCAGCATTTCCGGCGTCAGGCCGACCGCGACCGCCACCGCGAACAGCAGCGCCTCCAGCCAGTCATGCTTGGTCAGGCCGTTGATCAGGAAGACCGTCGGCGCCATCACCAGGATGAAGCGGGCCATCAGCCAGACGAATTTATCGACGCCGAGGTCGAAGGCGGTCGGCGCGCGCCGGCCGGCGATTTCGTCCGCCAGCGCGCCGAAAAAGGTCGAAGCCCCGGTGCGCAGGACGATTCCGGTCCCATAGCCGGACACGACATTGGCGCCCATGAAGCAGAGATTGGGCGATTCGAACGGATCGTCGTGGGATTCCGCGCTTTCCGCGAATTTCTCGACCGGCATGGCCTCACCGGTCAAGGCGGACTGGTTGATGAACAGGTCCTTGGCCGAGAGCAGGCGCAGATCGGCCGGGATCATGTCGCCGGCGGAGAGCCGCACGATATCGCCCGGAACGATCTGCTCCATCGGAATTTCGGCGAAAGGATCCTCCGGGGGCGGGGCGTCGGGGGCCTCGAGTCTGCGCCTGACGCTGGCGGTGGTGTGGACCATCGCTTTCAGCCGCGCGGCGGCCTGGTTGGAGCGATGTTCCTGGATGAAGGCGGTGGCGATCGCCAGCACGACCATGGCCGCGATGACGATGGCCGCGCGGGCGTCGCCGAGAAACCACGACACGGCCGCCAGCGTGGCCAGCAGAGCGTTGAGCGGATTGCGCGCCCGCAGCCAAAGCTCCTCGACAATGGACAGCCGGCGCTCGCGGGTGACGCGGTTCGGTCCGAACTGGCGCAGGCGGCGCGCGGCCTCCGCTTCGTCCAACCCTTCGGCCGAGGCGCGCAGCCGCGTCAGAACGTCGTTCGCGGCGAGGGCGCTCCAGGAGAGTAATTCGGAATCCGCCTTCGCCTGGCGATGGGTCGGCGTTTTTGGCGTTCCCGGGGCGCTCTGCCTGATCTGGAGATTTTGCAAAATATTCATCGCGTCTTCCGCCTGGCGGATGGATCATGATCGCGGATGGGAAAGCGTCACCTTAATCTGGAACAATGGGCATTGCGATGACGGTCTGATGACGCGGCTTTTCCGCAATTCCCGTGGCTTTGCGCGAAAACTTGTTCCGGCTGTCGCGAATCGGCACAATGTCCGCCACGTGCGCCCCTCGATCCGATTCGCGGCTTGGCGCCGTTCTCACGCGCCGAAAGGGGACTTTCCGATGCGCTGTCCCTATTGCGGCAGTCTCGACACCCAGGTGAAGGATTCGCGGCCGACCGACGATTCCGCCTCGATCCGCCGCCGCCGCGTCTGCCCGGATTGCGGCGGGCGCTTCACGACCTTCGAGCGCGTCCAGTTGCGCGAGCTGACCGTCATCAAGAAATCCGGTCGGCGCGCGCCGTTCGACCGCGACAAGCTGGTGCGCTCGGTTCAGATCGCCTTGCGCAAGCGCCCGGTCGATCCCGAGCGCGTCGACCGCATGCTCAACGGGCTGGTGCGCCAGCTTGAAAACCAGGGCGAATCGGAAATTCAGTCCGAAACCATCGGCGAACTGGTCATGCAGGGGCTAAAAACCCTCGACGAAGTCGCCTATGTGCGTTTCGCCTCGGTCTATCGCAATTTTCGCGAGGCGCGCGATTTCGGCCCGCTGCTCGACGAATTTTCCGAGGAAAGCGCGGCGGCCAAACGCAAGGAAGAGGACGCCTGACATGGCGTTGTCCCTGCAGGACGAGCGTTATTTCCGCGCGGCGCTCGCGCTCGGGCGGCGCAATCTGGGCGCCGCCGCGCCCAATCCGGCCGTCGGCGCGCTGGTCGTCAAGGACGATGTCGTGGTAGGGCGCGGCTGGACGGCGCTTGGCGGGCGTCCCCACGCCGAAACCCAGGCGCTGGCGCAGGCGGGCGAACAGGCGCGCGGGGCGACCCTCTATGTGACGCTGGAGCCCTGCGCGCATCAGGGCAGGACGCCGCCCTGCGCCGAGGCGGTGATTGCGGCCGGAATCGCCCGCGTCGTCGGTGGGTTGACCGACCCGGACGACCGGGTCGCCGGCGAGGGCTACGCTTCGTTGCGGCGGGCCGGAATCGCGGTCGAGTCCGACGTCCTGCCGGACGAGGGCTGGCGCGCCCATCGCGGCCATATTCTGCGCGTCACCGAAGGCCGGCCGATGGTGACGCTGAAGATCGCCCGGACCGCGGATGGGCAGGCGGCCGGCGGCCCGCACGATCCGCGCCTCGCCATTACCGGCCCGGCGGCTAATCTGCGCACCCATGTTTTGCGGGCGATGCACGAGGCGATCATGGTCGGGATCGGCACGGCGCTGGCCGACGATCCGCTGATGACCGTTCGCCTGCCAGGCTGCGACCGAAAGCCGCTGCGCGTGGTGCTCGACGCCGGGCTTGATCTGCCTCTGCGCTCGCGCCTCGTCGTCGGCGCGCGGGATTTTCCGACTCTGGCGATCTGCGGTCCTGACGCCGATTCGGCGCGGCGGGCCGCGCTTGAGGCGCAGGGCGTGATGGTTGAGTCCTGCGCGCTGGAGGGCGGCCGGCTCGATCTGCGCGCCGCGCTGGGCCTGCTTGCCGCACGCGGAATTTCGCGGGTCTTTTCCGAAGGCGGCCCGCGCGTCGGCGCGGCGTTGATCGCTGAGGGCCTTGCCGACGAAACCATCCTGTTCACTAGCCCCAAGCCGCTCGGCCGCAAGGGCGTCGAGGCGCTGTCGGCGGAGGCGCGCGAAACGCTTGCCGGCGCCGCGGCTTACCGTGTGGTGGAGCAGGGTGATTTCGGCGCCGATCGTTTCGTCCATTACGAGAGAATCTAGATGTTCACCGGCATTATCACCGACGTCGGAACGCTTGTGTCCGTCGAGCCGCGCGGCGACCTGAAACGGCTGCGGATCGCTTCGCATTATCCGCATGACAGTCTGGTCCTCGGCGCCTCGGTCGCCCATGACGGCGTCTGCATGACCCTGGTCGGCTTTGGCCCGCGCAATGACGGCGACGGCTACACGAGCTGGCAGGAGGTCGACGCCGCCGCCGAGACGCTGGCGGTGACCACAGCCGGGGCCTGGACGCCGGGCAAAAAGATCAATCTGGAGCGGGCGCTGAAGATCGGCGACGAACTGGGCGGCCATCTGGTGTCCGGCCATGTCGATGGCGTGGCGACGCTGGTTTCGCGGCGCGATTTCGACGCCATGGCGCATTTCGAGATCGAGGCGCCCAAGGCGCTGGCGAAATTCATCGCCGAAAAGGGCTCGGTCGCGCTCGACGGAACCTCGCTGACGGTCAACAAGGTCGAAGGGACCCGTTTCACTATCCTGCTGATCCCGCACACTTTGGACGCCACGATCTGGGGCGGGCGCAAGGCGGGCGACAAGATCAATATCGAAGTCGACACCATGGCGCGCTACGCCGCCCGGCTGAGCGAAGCCGCGAGCCTCTGATCCCTTTCAGAGCGCGAGAATCGTGTCGAGCAGGCCGGGGAAGCGCGCGTCGATGTCCTCGCGCCGCAGCCTGTTGATATATTCGACGCCGCGCCGGGTGGTCCACACCAGCCCGGATGCGCGCAGCACGCGGAAATGTCCGGATAGGGTCGAGCGCGAAATGTCCGGAAAGGGGGCGGCGGCCCCGCAATTCTTGCCGTCCTCGCAGCAATTGAGGTTGCGCACAATCGCAAGCCGCACCGGGTCGCCAAGCGCCGCCAGCAAAGCGGTCAGCGTTATGTCTTCCGGCCGGGGGTGAAAAAGCGCGGTCATGAATTCCCTATAAACGGAACCGGCCGGGCGCGCATGCGCTTACGCCTAACCTTCGCCATATTTCCATATTTCGATATAACCGAAATATGGAAATAATTGGAGCCTCTCATGTCCAATCGGTTCAGCAACAAAGTCGCCCTCGTGACCGGCGGTTCGACCGGCATTGGTTTCGCCGCGGCCGAGGCCTTTTTGCGCGAAGGCGCGGCGCGCGTCTATATCACCAGCCGTTCGCAGGACACATTGGCTGCGGCCGCCGCGACGCTCGGCGCCAAGGCTGTCCCGGTTCGCGGCGACGTCGCCAGCCTTGAAGATCTCGACCGGCTGAAAAAGCAAGTCGAAAGCGACGGCGAAAAGCTCGACGTGATTTTCGCCAATGCCGGCGTGGCGGAATATAATGCATTCGGGACGACGTCCGAAGCCGAATTCGACCGGATCATCGGCATCAATGTCAAAGGCGTCTTTTTCACCGTGCAGACGCTTCTGCCCGTGCTGCGCGATGGCGGCGCCGTTGTCCTCACGTCCTCCATCGTCTCGGCCAAGGGGATGCCCAATCTCAGCCTCTACAATGCGTCGAAGGCCGCCGTGCGTTCTTTCGCCCGGACATGGGCCAATGATCTGAAAGAGCGCGGCATTCGCGTGAATGCGGTGAGCCCGGGCGTTACGGAGACGCCGATCTTCGTCAACGGGCTGAAACTGACGCAGGAACAACAGGAAGGCTTCGCCGCCTATGTCAAACAATCGGCGCCGCTCGGACGCGTCGCCGTTCCCGCCGAAATCGCGTCGGCGGTGCTCTTTCTCGCTTCCGACGACGCGAGCTATATCACGGGTGTGGAATTGAGCGTCGACGGCGGCTTGGCCCAGGTGTGAACGCCCGGCGCGCCGAAGCGATCACGTCTTGCGCTCGCGCCGGGATCAGCGCTTTGCGTCGTCCGACGGCGCCCGCATGACGGTTTCGTGCAGCGTCTCGCAGTGATGGACAAGGTTCGGCCGTGAGGCGATGAACTGCTTCAGGGGCGTGTCGATATCGTAGAAATGGATATTGGCGATAAAGCCGTAAATGCCGGCGTCTATGCTGGAGGGCTTGTCGCCATGGATGAAGCCGCCATCGGGAATGAGGTCGGCGAGGACGGCAAGATCGGCCAGACCGCGGGTATAGACGGCGTCGGGCGCATATCGCCCGACGCCCTGGAAATAATAGCGCTGAAAATTGAACTCGCGGGCCTTTGTCAGCCCCTCGTCGGTCAGGCTGGGGTGCTCGCGCATGAGCGCGGCGCGGAAGGTCGGCCAGAAGCGCTCGTCCTTCCAGCGCGAATAGGACATGACCCAATAAAGGTCGTCGAGCAGGCGGGTCACAAGCAGGCTCAAGTTGCGTTCGCGCGCGCCCAGCGCGGCGTCGATGGTCAGCCCGTATTTGCGGATCAGATGGGCGAGGATGGTTTCGCTGTCGCCGATGGTTTCGCCATCGTCGACAATATAGGGAAGCTGTCCGCGCGGCGCCGACGACGCGTCGAACAGATGTTCGTGGACGAAAGGCAGCCCGACGAGCCGCAAGAAGGCGAAGACCTTCAAGCCATAGCCATTGTTATCGGCGACGCCGAACAGGGACGGGTAAGAATACAAGGTGATCATGGCCGCTTCCGTCCTTTTGTCGGCGGGGCTCGGCGAAGACGACGCGCCGGAGCGGAAGCGGCGCGCATGAGCGCCGGTTCGGGCGTCGCAAGCCCTCCCATCTAATCAAGGGTCATTCCGCAAAAAATTGGTAAGTCGCCTTGTACGGCGCACGCAATTGCTGGCCAATGTGCTCTGCGTCGCAACCATCCTTGGACGCCATGCCTCCGCTGGTGGCGGTTCGCCGCACGAAAGCTATCTGCGACCAGGCGCCGCTACCCTCATGGCTTTTGGCCTTGAGCAACAGCCAGGGGATATCCTCGGCCCTGGGCGCATTTTCCTTGGCGATCACTTCGCCGACAACCTCGCTTCCGTCGATATTCTTCCAAGCTGGACCCGCGAAATGCGTTCCGACCACTTGGCCTTGGGCGTTAGTCAAGTTTGCCTCGGGGCCCTTGAAGATCCACGCGGGCGCCTGTTCTCTCGCCTCGCAATTGTAAATCTGGACGCCCGCGGCATAGACCTCCTGAATGAGACGGGCGCTGGCGGGCGGCGTGGTGTCGGCCAAGGCGCCGGCGGAGAAAAAGAGAGCAGCCGGCGCAACAATAACGAATCTATGAATCATGAGACGGCCCTTTCGCGAACGGGCGCCGCCGGCCTTCGATTGCTGCAATTCAGAGCGCCGGCGCGCCGCGAGCAAAACGTTTTCATCCAGCCAAAAGGATAGAGACGATCGGCGCCAAAATCGCGACAGCCGGCGGTCTGATCTTCGCTCTTGCGTCCAGAGCGCAACGCCATGATGACGCGCCGCAATCCCACCCTTCTCCCCTTGCGGGAGAAGGTGTCTGGGCGGCCCGAGGCCGTCCAGACGGATGAGGGGTTCGTTCCTTACGCCTTCGGCAACTGGCCGCCGGGGGTCAGTTTGTCGATGACGGCCGGCAGGGCCTGAGCCAGAAGTTGCGACAATTGCGCGGGGTCGAGCCCCGCCTGCTGCGCGAGTTCGCCCAGCTTGCCATGGCCGATCACGGCATTGATCTGATCGGGCGTGAGCGCCTGGTTCTGGCCGGTTCCGACCCAGGAATCCGCGTGCTGGCCGAGGCCGGCGTTGCGGAACTGCTCCAGCAGCGAGCCAAGGCCGCCGGAAAGAGCGCCGCCCGAAGCCGCGCTGCCGGCCGCGCCGCCGGCGGCCGCGCCGGCGAGCAGCCCGCCGAGCTGTCCGAGCAATCCGCCGCCGGAAGAAGCCTCCTGCGGAGCGGGGGCGGGCGTCGGCGCGGCCGGCGCCTCGCTTTTCCCGCCGAACATTTTGCCGAGAATCAAGGCGCCGACAGCTATCAGCAAGGGCTTGGTGAAATTGCCGCCGGGGACCGCTTCATTGATGGCGTCGTCGAGTTGACCCATTTTTCCCTCCTCGAAAGAGGCGCGCCGTCTGGTGCGACGGCAGGCGCAGTCTGTCTTTCCCGGAACATTCGCGCAAGTGACGAATTTCTCTTTTATAAGGGTCAAGTTCGCGCTCTACTGCGCCGGTTCTGGCCCACTCCCGGCGGCGGAAGGTCGCGCCGCCAAGTCCGGCCTCCGAATGAGGAGATGTCGTCATGAATTGGCTCGTGTGGATCATTTTCGGCCTGATCGCGGGTTTTATCGGCAGCAAGCTGGTCAACAAGGAAGGTCAGGGCTTCCTGATGAATGTGGTGCTGGGCATCCTCGGCGCCGTGGTTGGCGGCTGGATCGGCGTCCAATTGGGCCTTGGCGGGGTGACGGGGTTTAATCTCGGCAGTTTGCTCCTTGCCGTTGGCGGCGCGGTGGTAGTGCAGGTCATCTATCGCGCGTTCACGGGCAGCAGCAGGCCCTGAGGCCGCCCCCGGTCTGGGCCGGTAAAGGCGAAGGACTTGTCGAACAGCGTCGCCGCGCATCGCGAAGGGGTTGCGCGGCGGCGGCGCACGTCCTATTCAACTCGCCTTCTCGGCAAGCAGTCAGACCACAGGAAGCCCCATGGCGGAGCCAAGCCGCGCGCCCGAACCGCAGACTTCGGTCGCAGGCGCGCATTTTCTCATCGTCGAAGCCCGGTTTTACGACGCCATCGGCGAAATGCAGCTGATCGGCGCGATTGCGGCTCTCGAACAGGCCGAGGCGCGCTGGACGATCGCGCGCGCGCCGGGGGCGCTGGAGCTTCCGGCCGCCATCGCCATCCTGCTCGACGGCGCCCAACGGGCCGGAACGCCCTATGACGGCGCGATCGCCTTGGGTTGCGTGATCCGAGGCGAAACCTATCATTTCGAGATCGTCGCCGGCGAAAGCGCCCGCGCTCTGATGGATCTGTCGGTGGCGCGGCAAATTCCGCTCGGCAATGGAATTCTCACCACGGAAAACGAAGAGCAGGCCCTGGAGCGCGCCGATCGCGCGCGGCTCGACAAGGGCGGCGACGCCGCCCGCGCGGCGCTTGCCATGTATCGTTTGAAACAGGGGGCGCGCTGATGGCCGCCGAAAACCGTTCCGCCGCGCGGCTCGCGGCGGCTCAAGCCTTGTATCAGATGGAGGTCGCCGGCAAGGGTCTGAAGGAGATTCTGGCCGAGTTCGAGACCTGGTGGATCGGCCAGGAGGTCGAGGGCGACCAGTACAAGCCGGCCGAAATTGCCTTTTTTCGCTCCATCGTCTCCGGGGTGGTGGAGCATCAGGTCGAGATCGACCGCGCCGTGGACCGCACCCTGGCCGAGGGCTGGCCTTTGCGCCGGATCGAGGCCCTGATGCGCGCCATCCTGCGCGCCGGCGCCTTCGAACTGCTGCGGCGCGGCGATATTCCCGCCCGCGTGGCGATCAAGGAATATGTCGATGTCGCCGGGGCCTTTTTCGATCGCGACGAAGCGGGCATGATCAATGCCGTGCTCGACGCTCTGGCGCGCAAATGCCGCGCCGAGGAATTTTCGGCCTGAGGCCGGGGCGCGACCGGAGAAGGCGCGGGTGAACGAGGCGGAACTGATCGCGCTTTATTTCGCGCCTCTCGCGGGGGAGGGCGGCCTCGGCCTGCGCGACGACGCCGCGCTGATCGCGCCGCCGCCCGGCACGGAACTGGTGGTCACCGCCGACGCTCTGGTCGCCGGGGTGCATTTTTTCGCGGCCGATCCGCCGGATCGCATCGCGGCCAAGGCGCTCGCCGTCAATCTCTCCGATCTCGCCGCAAAGGCGGCCGATCCGCTCGGCTTCCTGCTCACGCTTGCGCTACCCGGCGACTGGAAGCCGGCCTGGCTGGAAGGCTTTGCACGCGGCCTTGGAGAGGTTGCGAAGGCTTTTCATTGCCCGCTGCTCGGCGGCGATACGGTGGCGACGCCGGGGCCGCTGACGCTGTCGATCACGGCTTTGGGCGCGGTGACGGCGGGCAAGATGGCGCCGCGCACCGGCGCGCGGCCGGGCGATGCGCTTTATGTTTCGGGCGCGGTGGGCGACGGCGCGCTCGGCCTCGCCCTGCGGCAGGCGCAGCTTGCCGACGCGCCGGCGCCGGTCTGGGCCGCGGCGCTGGCGCCAGCGCAACAGGCCGATCTGGTCGACCGTTATCTGACGCCGCGCCCGCGCCTGGCTCTCGCGCAGGCTCTGCGCGCCTGCGCCCATGCCGCCATGGACGTCTCCGACGGTCTCGTCGGCGACCTGCGCGCCATGATGCGGGCGAGCGGGACCAGCGCGCGAATCGATCTGCGCATGGCGCCCCTGTCGCAAGCCGCCGCCGCCGCCTGGCGGGCCGAGCCCGGCCTGACCGAGCGGCTGTTCTGCGGCGGTGACGATTACGAGATCCTCTGCGCCGTGCCGGCGGAAGCGCGCGGTCGATTCGAGGCTTTGGCGGCGGCTTCGGGCGTTCCGGTCACGGCGATCGGGATGGTGGGTCCGGCCTCGGCCGGCGATATCATGATCGGACCCGATGGCGCGCCGCTGACCTTCCGGCAAGAACGATTCAGCCACTTTTGACGCGGCCGGCGCGCTTCGGATTGTCCGGAGCGGCTTTTCGTCCGCCAAGCTCAGGTCCGCCATTGCCGCGCCTGCGCCTTTATGGAACATTGCCCCGCGAAAAGAAGAGATTGATCCTGAACAATGCCGACACCCAATGATCGGCGGCAGGCTTGACCCAAGGAATTGTGAAGAAGGGGCGGAAGGCATGGCAATTTGGCTCATCATTCTGGGCGGGCTCCTGTCCGTCGTCTATGGCGTCGTCACCATTCAGAAGGTGATGGCGGCGGACGCGGGCTCGGCGCGAATGCAGGAGATCGCGGGCGCGGTCGCGGAAGGCGCGCAGGCCTATCTGCGACGGCAATATGCGACCATCGGCCTCGTCGGCGTGGTCATTTTCGTCCTTCTTGTTTTCCTGCTCGGCCTGAAGACCGGCATCGGCTTTCTGATCGGCGCGTTGCTTTCCGGCGCCGCCGGCTTCATCGGCATGAACGTCTCCGTCCGCGCCAATGTGCGCACCGCGCAGGCCGCCACCCAGTCGCTGGCGGGCGGCCTCGACATCGCCTTCAAGGCGGGCGCGGTCACCGGCCTGCTGGTGGCGGGCCTCGCGCTGCGCGGCGTCTCGGTCTATTTCTGG